>QHVP01000216.1 GCA_003222295.1 Acidobacteriota bacterium
TGCTCCCGTGCCCACGGCCAAGGCCGACGGGGATCGCGTCACCGGGGCCGCGCCCGCGGCGGGGGCGCGCCTCGATCGCGCGAGCGATCTCTACGAGAAAGGGCGCTACGCGGCCGCGCTGGCCGAGGCCAAGGCCGTCCTCCGCGGCGAGCCGGACAATCGCGAGGCCAAGTCGCTGGTCGAGGACATCGAGGCCGACATCGCCGTCGCCTCACGCCTCAAGCAGGCGCAGGACGCCATGCGCCGCGGCGACCGGGAGGAGGCGCTGGCGCAGGTGCGCGCCGGCCTCGCCGTGAAGGGCAACGACGGGCGGCTGCTCGGCCTCTTCAAGGAGCTCACCCAGTAGCGCGCGGGCCGGAGGCTCTTCCAGCGCCGTGGCTTTTTGATATAGGATCCGCCGTCCCCCCGGCGGACGCCGGGAGGAGACAAAATCGCCAAGGAGGATCCGTCCATGACCTACGTCATCGCGGAGCCGTGCGTCAACACGAAGGACACGGCTTGCGTCGAGGTCTGCCCCGTCGACTGCATCCACCCCAAGAAGGACGAGGCGCAGTTCGAGGCCGCCACCAAGCTCTACATCGATCCCGAGACCTGCATCGATTGCGGAGCCTGTGTGCCGGTGTGTCCCGTTCAGGCCATCTTCCCCGCGGAAGAGGTGCCGGAGAAGTGGGCGGCCTACACGCAGATGGAAGTCGACTGGTACGCGGCGCGCAAGTAGTGGTCGGCGCGGTGTGGGCTCTGGGACCGCTTTGATCCCGATCGGACGAGCCGGTCTCGTCAAGACCTGCTCGGCGGACATTGGGAAGACCTGAAGGGACCGTTCTACCTGATCTCCCCCTGACCTTCCCTGCCGCGCCTCAGCGGCGGAACAGGTGCTGCAGGGTCATGCGCACGGAGACGGCCGTGCCGCCGACGGCGGCCGGCCGGAACTTCCACCCCGCCACCGCCTCCAGCACCGCGCCGTCGAGCATCGCGCCCGCGGACTCGACGATGGCGACGTCCATGACGTTGCCCTTCTCGTCGATCCAGATGTCCACGATCGGGGAGCCCTCCATGCCTCTCTCCCGCGCCGCCGGCGGATACTCCGGGATCGCCCCGGAGAGCCGCGACGGCGGCACGACCTCGGGCCCGAAGCTCACGAACTGGCCGGCTCGTAGCGGCTCGCTGGCCGCGCGCGCGAGGGGCAGGGAGAAGCTGAGCACCTTGAGCGGCTGCTCGCGCTTCACCTCCATTTCCGCCGAGATGGGCTCGCGGCCGTCCTTTTCGACGCGCAGGACGTGGCGCCCGAAGCTCACCTCCACTCCCGCGACCGGCGTGGCCCCGAGCGGCTTGCCGTCCAGATAGACCTCCGCGCCCGAGGGCTCGCTGTCCACGAGCAGGACCCCCTCGCGACTGCCGGCGCCCTCCGGCGCGGGCAGCCGCACGGTGCGCGCGGTGGCGGAGGCGGGCGGCGACGTCGCGGTCGGCGCCATCAGCGTCGTGCCCACCTGAGCGGGCGGCAGATCGCTGGCTTCCTGCCCGATGCGCAAGTCGAGCACCGGCTCCGCCGCGGCGTAGAGATCGCGGGCGAAGTCCATCGCGGACCCGTAGCGGTCGTCCGGGCTGACCGCGAAGGCGCCCCCGAAGACGTCGTTGAGCTCCTCGGGCAGGCGCTCGTCCACCTGGCGCGGCGGGACGTAGGCGCCGTGCACGACCTGCCCCACCACCTCCGTGATCGTCTTGCCCGGGAAGGGCGCGCGGCCGGTGAGCATCTCGTAGGCCACCGCGCCCAGGGAGAACACGTCGGCACGGGCGTCCACCCGCTCGCCCATCATCTGCTCGGGAGCCATGTACCGCACCGAGCCGACGACCGTGCCCGCGACGGTCAGGGTGGACGACTCCAGCCGCGCCACCCCGAAGTCCATCACCTTCACTCCGCCGTCGTCCATCATCATGATGTTCGCGGGCTTGATGTCGCGATGGACGATGCCGTGCTTGTGCGCGTAGTCGATGGCGTCCGAGACCTGGAGGATGATCGAGCAGATCTCCTGCACCGTGTAGACCTGCCCCGCCTTCATCACCGCCGAAAGGGCCTTGCCGTCCAGGTACTCCATCACCAGGTAGGACGGGCCGATGTCGTAGATCTGGACGATGCCGGGGTGGTTGAGACGCCCCGCCGCTTCCGCTTCGTTGCGGAAGCGGGCCAGGAACTGCTCCTTCTCCGCCGGCGTCATGTGCTCGGACTCGCGGATGACCTTCACCGCGACCGGCCGCGCCAGGCGCGGATCCACGCAGAGGTACACCACCCCCATCGCACCAGACCCAAGTTCCTCGAGGACCTGGTACCGCCCGAAATACGTCGGGACCGGCTGGCGGGTCTGCATGGACGGCAACCGAAGAGGGGAGACTGTAGCGCCGGCCCTCCGGCCGGTCAAACGCGGCCGTGCCGGCGCGGGATAGAATCCGCATCGCCGGTGCGGCCGCTGGACCGTTCCAAAATATGCCTCACACGCGCCCCGAAGCCGGCTGCTACGAGATCGATTTCGAGACCGCCTATCCGCTCGACGAGGGAGCGGAGGTCGCGCTGGAGGACTACGCGCGCGCCCTCACCCGCGCCAATTCGGCGGAGGCGGTGCGGGCGGGCGATGATCCGGCCACGGTGCGCGGCGTTCACGTGTGTGGCCTGGGCGTGCCGCTGACGCCGGCACTCCTGCGCGACCTCGAAGACTTCGCGCGGTCGCTGCTCACGGGGACGGGCGGCGGGCTCGGCTGGTCATGATCGCGACGCTCTCGCTGTGCGCGCTGCTGGGCGCGCCGGCCACGCCGTTCACCCTGGCCGACGTGGTCGCGTTCGCCACCGTGCGTGAGATGGCGGTCTCGCCCGACGGGCATCGCGCGGTCGTCTCGCTGCGCCGGGGCGACCTGGAGGCGGGCGCGTTCCGGACGGAGCTCTGGAGCGTCGACCTGGCCGGGGCGACGCCCGAGAGACGGCTCACGCTGCGCGACGGCGGCGCGTCGAACCTGCGCTGGTCGCCTTCGGGGGCGGAGATCGGTTTCGTCTCGCGCCAGGGCGAGCGCGCGCAGGTATGGGCGCTGCCGGCGGCCGGCGGTGAAGCGCGCCCGCTGACCTCGCACGGCGAATCGGTGGCCGGCTTCGAATGGTCCCCGGACGGCCAGCGCCTGCTGCTGCGGGCGCCGTCCCCGGAGACCGACGACGAGGCGCACCGCCGCCAGAAGAAGGACGACGCGCGAGTGGACGGGTGGCAGTGGCGCCGCCACCGCCTGTGGATCGTGCCTGTCGCGGGAGGCACGCCGGCGGCCCTCACCGATGGGTCCCGCCACGTCCAGGCGGCGGCGTGGGCGCCGGATGGAAAACGGGTCGCGGTCCTGACCACGGCCACGCCGGAGGCGGACAGCTCGCTGGAGGCGCGCCTCCATATCCTGGACACGCGCACGGGCGCGCTCCGCGAGGTGCCGGGCAGCGACCTGGCCAAGGATCCGCGCTGGTCGCCGGACGGCCGTGCGCTGGCCTTCGTGCGCCCTTTCGACGGGCACGAGGTCTCGCGCAACGACGCCTTCGTGTGGACGGTCGGCAGCGACCGTGCCCGCGACGTGTCCGCCGCGCTCGATCGGGACGTGGAGGACCTCCGCTGGACGTCCGACGGATCAACGCTCGAAGTGCATCACGCGATTGGCGCCGTGAGCGGGATCGCACGCGTCCAGGTCGCGACCGGCCGGGCGGCGCCGCTCTGGACGCCGGGACGCGCGCTCCTGGCCGTCGCGCATGGAGGACCGGGATGGGTCTTCGTGCCGGGCGACGCGCCGGCCGAGGTGTGGGTGGCGGGCGCCAACGGCGAGTCGCCTCGGCCGCGGACGCGGTGGAACGAGGCGCTGACCGAGCGGGCGCGGCCCCGGCTCGAAGTCGTGCGCTGGCGCTCCGGCTCGTCCGAGGTGGAGGGCATCCTCGCCCAACCCGTCACCGCCGCGGCCGGGCGGCGGCCGCTCGTCGTGATCCCGCACGGGGGGCCGCGCGACCACGCGCCTCTCCTCTTCGATCCCCAGACCGCGTACTTCGCCTCCCTCGGCTACCTCGTCCTGCGGCCGAACTTCCGCGGCAGCACGGGCTACGGGGACGCCTTCACCCGCGGCAACGTCGCCAACTGGGGCGCCGGCCCCTTCGAGGACGTGATGACGGGCGTGGACGCCGTGATCGCGCGCGGTCTGGCCGATCCCGCACGCCTCTTCCTCTATGGCTGGAGCTACGGCGGCTACCTGACCAATTGGGCGATCACGCACACCGACCGCTTCCGGGCCGCGGCCAGCGGCGCCGGGGTCGCGGACCTGCGCCTGCAGTACGTGATCAGCGACGCCCGCCGCTGGCGGTTCGACTATTTCTCCGGCAGCCCCTTCGCCGGACACCACGACCTCTACGCACGGGAATCGCCGATCACGTACGCGCCCGCGGCCCGGGTGCCCACGCTGTTCCTGCATGGCGCGGAGGACGTGCGGGTCCCGCCCGCGCAGGGATGGATGATGTACCGCGCGCTGCGCGATGCCGGCGTGGAGGCGGAGATGGTCGTCTATCCGCGCGAAGGCCACGCCTTCGAGGAGCCGCAGCACGTCCTGGACCGGCTGCGCCGGATCTCGGACTGGTTCTCCCGCCACGACGCCGGGGGACGCTGACCGGATCGACGTGCATCCAGCCCCCGGCTATCATCGACAGGCTACGGGGGGAGGAGAACGCTCTTGACCGAGAACCTCAGGGTCGCGCGTTTCTATTTCGTGCTCCTGGGCCTCTTCACCGTCGGGCGTTGGGCGCAGAGCCTGGGCCAGGTCGAATACGCGAAGGGCCACCACGTCTTCAGCATCGTGACCCTGACCCTCCTCTCCTCCACCTACTTCGCGGCGTTCTGCCGGAAGTGGCGGGGCTACACCCTCCTGCAGGCGGTGATGCTGGGCATGACGCTGGGGCTCGCCGCCCAGATCGTGATCTTCACGTCCACAGCGCTCTCCTACGCGCTGGGGATGCACACGTTCTTCAACCATCCTCGGGCCCTCAACGTCGAGACCGAGGTGCCCATGAACGAGGCGCTGCTGCGCCGGGCGGGCGGCCTCGTTGCCGGGCCGATCAGCAACGGCGTCGCCGCGTTCCTGGGATGGCTGATGGGCGCGGTGCTCCCCGAACGCAAGGCGTCGCCCGCGGCCTGACCCGGCGGCCGCGCGAGGGTGACCTGATGTCGTGGAAGGATTCGCTGCGGCGTGATCCCGGCGGCTTCTCCCGCCTGCGGACCGAGGGCGGCGAGGTGCGCATCTTCATGACGGAGGCGCTGCTCGCGGAGGCGGAAGAGGCCCTGGGGCCGCAGATCGAGAACGCCCGCCGCTTTCCCGGCGTCCTCGACGCCGTTCTCACGCCGGACGCGCATCACGGATACGGCGTGCCCGTCGGCTGCGTGATGGCCACCAGCGGGACGCTGGCCATGGGCCCGGTGGGCTACGACATCGGCTGCGGCATCGCCGCCCTGCGCTCGATGGTCGCGCGCGCGGAGGCCACCCCCGACCGCGTCAAGGACTTCTCGCTGCGGGTGATGCAGCGCGTCGGGCTGGGGGCGGGGGCCAAGGGCCAGTCGGTGTCGACGAAGCGCTTCCAGGAGATCGTGCGCGGCGGCGCGGAAGCGATGGGCGCGCGCCGGGGCACGGCGGAGCGCGATCGCATCCCCGTGGACGAGGATTGGGACGTGCCCAAGGACTCGCGCGCGTGGCGCGGGCAGAACCAGCTCGGCAGCCTGGGTGGCGGCAACCACTTCATCGAGCTGCAGCACGACGGCGCCCGGCTCTGGGTCATGTTCCACACCGGCTCCCGCGGCTTCGGGCACGGCCTGGCCACGCATTTCTTCGAGCGCGCGATGGACGAGCTGGGCTTGAAGCGCGGGCAGATGGACCTCGGCTACTTCACTCCGCGCTCCAAGCATTGGCGCTCGTATCGCAATGCGGTCGCCGCGGGCGGAAACTTCGCGATCGTGAACCGCCTGATGATCGGCCAGGCGGTGGCGGGGGCCTTCGCGGAAACCTTCGGCGCCGAGCCGGAGCTGATCTACGAGATCAGCCACAACCTCGTCCAGGAGGAGACGCACCCCGATCTGTTCGAGGAGCCGGTCTGGATGCATCGCAAGGGTGCGACGCGCGCGTTGCCCGCCGGACACCCGATGCTGGCCGGCACGCGCTGGGAGGGGACCGGGCACCCCGTGATCATCCCCGGCTCGATGGGTGACTTCTCGTACGTGCTGCGTCCGCTGCCGGGAGCGGCCAAGGCGCTCTACTCGGTCAACCACGGCGCCGGCCGCCGCAAGTCGCGGATGTCGGCCCGACGCGAGATCTCCCAGGCCGAGGCCAACCGCCGCATGCGGGACCTCGGCGTCCTCGTCAACGCGGGCGGTCCGGTCCCCATCGACGAGTCGCCGGAGTGCTACAAGCCGGCGGAAGAAGTCATCCGCGCGGTGACCGAAGCGGGACTCGCCGAGGTCGAGGTGCGTCTCTCCCCGATCGCCTCCATCAAGGGCGCGGACTGACCCTCCGTATTCATAGTAAGTCGTGGGTTCGATGGCACTAAGGCTTGACACCGTATGAGGTCATTGGTAGTGTCGCAATCGCACTAGTTGCCAAGTGGCACTGGCGATCCGAACGGCTCGGACCAAGGTGGTTCGCGCCTGGTCGTGGCGCGCAGGTGACGTGGCGCTAGGCAAGGCTAAGGAGGCCTGCACGTCCATGATCGAAGGTACGGTGAAGTGGTTCAACGAGGCGAAGGGTTTCGGTTTCCTCTCACGCGAGGGTGGGCCGGACGTCTTCGTGCATCACTCCGAGATTCGGGCCGAGGGATTCCGCACTCTCAACGAGGGTGACCGCGTGCGGTTCGAGGTCGTAGACAGCCCCAAGGGACCTCGCGCGGCGAACGTCACAAAGATCTAACCGCCTCCACCACGGATCCAACGATCCAATCGCCCGGGACCGCAAGGTTCCGGGCTTTTCTTATTTGGAAGGCCCCGCTCGGGTCGCCTGATCGCTCAGGAGCGAGCGGCACGAGAGGCGGCACCCGACCCCACCCGGGACCTCCCCGTTGCCACGCAGGTGACCTGGGCGTAGCATTCGTGCTCCCTGGAGGCTCCCAATGCGCCTGGTCACGCGGGGGGATCTGGACGGCCTCACCTGCGCCGTCCTCATCACCAGCTGCGAGGACATCGACGAGATCGTGCCCGTGCATCCGCAGGACATCACGGACAAGCGCCTGCACATCACGGACGACGACATCATCGCCAACCTGCCATACCAGACCGGGGTCGGCAAGTGGTTCGACCACCACCTGCTCACCCAGGGCAACGAGCGGCCGCCGGAGGGTTTCGAAGGCCGCTACGGCCTGGCCCCCAGCGCCGCGCGCATGGTCTACGAGTACTACGCCGCCCGCCGCACCGACCTGCAGCGCTACGAGCGCCTGCTGGCGGAGACGGACCGTCTCGATTCCGCGCAGCTCACGATCGACGACGTGCTCCAGCCGAAGGACTACATCCTGCTCGGTTACACGCTCGATCCCCGCACGGGTCTCGGCGACTACCAGAGCTACTTCCGCAAGATGGTGGGCTGGCTCAAGACGTCAGGCATCGAGGAGGTGATGCGGCAGCCCGAGGTGACCGACCGCGTGGAGCGCATCCGCGCCCAGGATGCGGCGTTCCGCGAGCGCACCAAGGCGTGCTCGCGGCTGGACGGCAACGTCGTCTTCACCGACTTCCGCAACGAGAGCCCGCTGCCCGTGGGCAACCGCTTCCTCGTCTACACGCTCTTCCCGGAGGCGAACGCCTCCCTGCGCGTGCATTGGGGGCCCAGCCGTGAGCACGTCGCGGCCGCGGTCGGGCACTCCATCTTCAACCGGACGAGCCGCACGAACGTGGGCGAGCTGATGGCGCGCTACGGCGGCGGCGGTCACCGCGGCGCGGGGACCTGCCTGCTGGAGGCGCGCAACGCGGACGCCCAGATCGCGGAGATCATCGCCACCATGAAGAAGGACGGCTAGGGCGCGGGCTCTCCCCTAGACCAGGGTCTTGTCCTTGCCCTCCGGGGTCCTCCAGAGCTTGAGAGAGGCGGGCCGGGTGGCCTCCGCCGCGCGCGAGGCGGGGGCCCGGCTCATCGTCGCCGGCGCCGCCCTGCGCGACGTCTCCGAGCAGGTCGAGCACGAGATCACGCGGCGCGGAGGGGGCCTCGCCTTTCCCGTGCAGAGCTCGCGCAACGAGATCGCCGCGCACTATTGCGCCTCGCCCGAGGACACGACGGTCTACGTCGAAGGCGACCTGGCCAAGCTCGACCTGGGCGTGCACGTCGACGGCTGGGTCGTCGACACCGCGCTCACCGTCAACGTGGGGGACCGTCCCGAGAACCGCCCGTTCGTGGAGGCGGCGCGGGCCGCGCTCGAGTCCGCGATCGCGGCCGCGGGCGCGGGCGTCGCCGTGCGCCGCGTGTCGGAGGCGATCGAGTCGACGCTCCGCCGCTACGGGATGCGGCCCATGAAGAACCTGTGCGGCCACGGCGTCGCGCGCTGGACGGTGCATTGCCCACCGGCCATTCCGAACGTGGCCGACGGCGGCTCCGATCGGCTCGCCCTGGACGCGGTGGTGGCGGTCGAGCCGTTCGCGACCGACGGACAGGGCGAGGTCGTCGAGCGCGGCCCGGCCGAGGTCTTCCGCCTCGATCCGCGTCGGGCCACGGGGTCGATCGGGTCGCCCGAGGTCGTCGCGGCCATCCGACGCTTGAACGGGCTCCCGTTCGCGCGGCGCCAGCTCGCGGACCTGCCGCGTTCCGCGGTGGAAGAGACCTTGCGCGCCCTGCGCGCGGCCGGCCATCTCGGGGTCTATCCGCCGCTGGTGGAGGCGCACCAAAGCAAGGTCGCGCAGGCCGAGCACACGCTCTATCTGGGGCCCGAGGGAGTGGAGGTCTTGACCCGCTGAGGCTAGGGCTTGGGCTCCGGCTCGTCTTCGTCGAGGAGGTCGTAGGGAAGAGGCTGGGGACCGGGCACGATTCCGGCGATGTCGGGGTCCTCGGGGACGGCCGTGCGGTCGACCTTGACCTTGGTCTCCTTGAGCTGCACGCGCTTGGCCGCCTTCTCCCGGGCGCGCTCCTGGCGCGCGATCTCCTTCTGCCGTTTGGCGAAAGTGGCTCGCCCTCTGTTTGCCATGATTGGTTGCTCGCTTCCTACGAGGCCCCTCAGCCTCGCCCTCGCCGAACAGCGGATTGTAGCATGCGGGCGACAGGTCTTTCCTCACGCGACCCGGGCGCGGGAGGCGTGCTAGAACCACGACATGCGGAAGCGCGCGGAGGATTCCGGCGGCTCGGGGACGCGCCTCGTCTATTCGACCGGCGGTGAAGCGGAGCGTCGGCGGGCGGTCGTTCCCGTGGCGCCTGCCAGCCGTGGCAAGGGCATCCGCCTGCGTCTGGAGGCGCGGCCGGGCGGCCGCGTGGTGACGCTGGTCCTCGGGCTGGCCGGCAGCGACGACGAGCTCGCGGCCCTGGCCAAGGCCCTCAAATCCGAGTGCGGCACCGGAGGCACCGTGAAAGACGGCATCGTGGAGCTGCAGGGCGACCACCGGGCGGCCGCCCAGGCCGTCCTGGCCGCGCGCGGCCTGAAGTCCCGCATCTAGGAGGACGCCATGGAACCGTTCGAGCCCTTCCGCAAGGACCTCTTGTCGGGCAAGACCACGATCATCACGGGGGGCGGCACGGGGCTCGGGCGCTCGATGGCCCTGCGCATGGCCGCGCTGGGGGCCAAGGTCGGCATCGTCGGCCGCCGGCCGGCGCCGCTCGAAGAGACGGTGGCGGCGATGCGCAAGACGGGAGGACAGGGCGCGTTCGCCCCGGCCGACATTCGCGAGCCGGAGGCGGTCGCGCGCGCGGTCGACGCGCTGGAGTCGGAGCTCGGTCCCGCGAACCAGCTCATCAACAACGCGGCCGGCAACTTCCTGGCCGCGTCCGAGGACCTCTCCCCGAACGCGTTCAATTCGGTCGTGCAGATCGTGCTCTACGGCAGCTTCCACTGCACCCGCGAATTGGGCCGCCGGCTCATCGAGCGCCAGCAGACGGGCGAGATCCTCTCGATCGTCACGAGCTACGCGCAGACGGGATCGGCCTTCGTCCTGCCTTCGGCCGTGGCCAAGGCCGGCGTGCTCGCCATGACGCGGTCGCTGGCCGTCGAATGGGCAGCGTACGGAATCCGTCTCAATGCAGTGGCGCCCGGCCCCTTCCCCACCGAGGGCGCATTCAGCCGCCTGATGCCGGGCTCGGAGATGGAGAAGCAGGCGCGCCGCCGGATTCCCTCGCGGCGGTTCGGCGAGCACTGGGAGCTCACGAACCTCGTCGCCTACCTCATGAGCGACGCGAGCCCGTACCAGACGGGCGACCTCGTGACCATCGACGGCGCGGAGGCGCTGTTCTCCGGCCAGCAGTTCGCGGGCTTCGCGCACCTCGACCGGGCGGCGGCGAAGGAGCTGATGGCGTCGCTCAAGCCCAAGCGTTGAGCGCGGACGGCGCGTCTCTCCCGACCAGTGACCCGGAGGCGCGCCGGGCCACTCTCGCGCACGAAGGCGGTGCCCGGCGCACGGGTGGTGGCGAGGAGCTGGAGAAGCGCTACGTGCGCGAGTTCCTGCGCCGCCATCCCGTCGTCTCGACGTACCTGGGTGGGGCGGGCCTCGATCCGGGCCTGACTGCCGCCGACGGCACGCTGCGTGACTGGTCGCCGGCCGCGCTCACGGCCGAAGCCGAGCTCTGGCGATCGCTGCGCGCATCCTTCGCCGCGCTTCCGGCGGCCGAGCTCTCGCCGCGCCATCGCATCGACCGTGAGGTGGCGCTGCACCAGCTCGATTTCATGCTCCACCAGGACCAGGAGCGGAAGTACTGGCAGCGCTCGCTCGACACCTACGTCAACGAGGCCTTCCGCGGGATCGACTGGTATGCGCAGGGCATGAAGGACCTCGGCTCCGATCGTTACGGGACGGAAGCTCAGTGGCGGACCGCGACCGCGCGCGTGGCCGCGGTGCCCGCGTACCTGGACCAGGCGCGCCGCAACCTCGAGGAGGGCGTGCGCGCCGGCAATCCGCCGGACTGGCGCATGGTCGAGCGCGACGGCATCAAGTCCTCCGAGGCCAACGCGGACTATTTCGAGAAGACGCTGCCGGCGATGGCGGCCGCGCGCACGCAGGGACAACCCTTCGCGGAGGCGGTGCTCGGGGATCTGCGCGCCCGCGGCACGGAGGCCGCGCGCGCGTTCCGAGTCTTCCGCGACTTCGTGCAATCCGCGCTGGCCACGTTGCCCAGGAAGGACCGCTACGCCTTCGGGGAGAAGGAATACGACTGGGCCCTGCGCAACAACCTGAATGTCCCGTCCACGGCCGCCGAGCTGTACGAGTCCTCCTGGCCGGTCGTCCAGGAGACGCGGCGCCTCATGATGGACGTGGCGGAGAAGGTGGCGAAGAAGCGCGGGATGAGCCTCGCCTGGGACGAGGCCCAACGCGCCGCCTCCACGCGCGCGGTCCTGTCCGCGCTGGGCGAGGACCATCCGCGGTCGGACGACGAGATGGTGCGCTGGTACCACGAGACGGCCCTGCGCCTCGTGCAGTTCGCGCGGGATCACGACATGTTCGACATCCCGGCCGACTACAAGCTCGAGGTCACCGTCACTCCGCCGCCCCTGGAAGCCTCCATCGACGGCGCCGCCTACTACCCGGCTCCACCCTTCCAGAGCTCGGGCGTGGGACGCTTCTACGTCACGCCGACCAAGGGCGACCCGGCCAGGCTGGCCGAAGCCAATCGCGCCGCCATCGCCGACCTGAGCGCGCACGAGGGATTTCCCGGCCACGACTGGCATTACAAGGTCATGACGCGTTACCGGGACCGCATCAGCCCCGTGCGGTGGCTGACTCCCGGCGAGGTGGAGGGCTCGGCGTCGATGTGGGAGGACTCCATGGCGGCGGAGGGATGGGCGCTGTATTCGGAAGCGCTCATGGCGGAGCCGCAAGCGGGGGCGCCGGACGGGTTCTACACCCCGGAGGAGCGGCTCTACCAGCTCCAGGGACAGCTCTACCGCGACCTGCGCGTGCGCATCGACACCGGCCTTCACACCGGCCGCCTCGGTTTCGACCAGGCCGTCGATCTCTTCTCCGAGATCGTGGACTTCCTGCCCGGCTCCTGCGCCGCCAAGGACCTCTCCGCGGAAAAGACGGCGTCGTGCGACTCCGCGCAGCGTGCGATCTTCCGGTACTCGAAGTGGCCGACCCAGGCCATCACCTACCGGCTGGGCAAGCAGCGGATCCTCGACCTGCGGGCGCGCGCCGACCAGATCGCGCCCGGGCCCCAGGGTCGGAGGCGGTTCCACCTCCTCTTCATGCAGCAGGGCACGATCCCTCCGGGATACTTCGAGGACGTCCTGCTCGCCGAGCTGAAGGCCAACCCCAGCCGGTAGAGTCTGTTCCGGACGCGGCGGCGGGCAAAGGTTTGACAAGCCTCGGGGCGGCCAGCTACGCTGAATTTCGTCGTTCCCGCCGGCCGTTTCCCTGGTTCCCGTGGTGCAAGAGATGACTTCGAACGCGCTCGCCGACACAGAGGCCGCCGTCCCCAGCCCTCCCACCGCGCGCAAGCAGACGAGAGTCGACGTCGTCCACGGCGACAGGCGCGAGGACGACTACTTCTGGATGCGCGAGAAAAGCAATCCGGAAGTGGCCTCCTACCTGGAGGCGGAGAACGCCTACGCGGACGCGGTCATGAAGCCGACGGAAGCCTTCCAGGGCGCGCTCTACGACGAGATGCTGGGCCGCATCCAGGAGACGGACGTGAACGTGCCGTACCGCCAGGGCGCGTACTTCTACTACTCGCGCACCGAGCAGGGCAAGCAGTACCCCATCCTCTGCCGGAAGAAGGAGAGCCTGGAAGCGGACGAGGAGGTGACCCTCGACGTCAACGCCCTGGCCGAAGGGCACCCGTTCATGTCCCTCGGCGCCTACGCGGTGAGCGACGACGGCAACCTGCTGGCCTACTCGACCGACTCGTCGGGGTTCCGCCAGTACGACCTGTTCATCAAGGACCTGCGCACCGGCCAGACCGGCCTCGCGGTGGCGGAGAAGACGGGCTCCGTGGCCTGGGCCGCGGACAACCAGACCCTCTTCTACACCGTCGAGGACGAGGCCAAGCGGCACTACCGCCTCTACCGCCACCGGATCGGTTCGGGCACGCCGGACGAGCTGGTGTTCGAGGAGCCCGACGAGGCCTTCAACATCGGGGTGGGACGCACGCGCAGCCGCGCCTACCTGATCCTGGGCGCGGGCAGCCTCACCACCGCGGAGGCGCGCACGCTGTCCGCGGACGACCCCACGGGCGAGTGGCGCCTGCTCGCGCCGCGCATCCAGGACCAGGAGTACGACGTCGATCACCACGACGGGTCCTTCTACTTCCGGGTGAACGATACCGGCCGGAACTTCCGTCTGGTGAAGGCGCCCGTGGAGGCGCCCGGGCGCGAGAACTGGACGGAGGTGATCCCTCATCGTCCGGCCGTGATGCTCGAAGGCGTGGACTTCTTCCGGCCGTTCTACGTCCTGCTCGAGCGGGAGCAGGGACTCCAGCGGCTGCGCCTCGTGGATCTGGCCTCCGGGGGCACGCAGGACGTGCCGTTCCCGGAGCCCGCGTACTCCGTGTTCCCGGCCGCCAACGCCGAGTTCGACACGCGGAAGTTCCGGTATTCCTACGAGTCGATGGTCACGCCGCGCTCCATCTTCGACTACGACCTCGACACGCGCACGTCCGAGCTGCTCAAGGAGCAGCCGGTGCTCGGGGGTTACGACCGGACGCAGTACGTCTCCGAGCGTCTCTTCGCCACCGCGCCGGACGGCGTGTCGGTCCCCATCTCCGTCGTCTACAAGAGGGGCACCCCGCGGGACGGCTCGGCGCCCATGCTCCTCGGCGGCTACGGCTCCTACGGGCTCCCGCTGCCCGTGACCTTCTCGTCGGGACGCCTGAGCCTGCTCGACCGCGGCCTGATCGTCGCGCTCGCCCACGTCCGCGGCGGGGGCGAGATGGGCAAGCCCTGGCACGACGACGGACGCCTGATGAAGAAGCGGAACACCTTCACCGACTTCATCGCCTGCGCCGAGCAGCTCGTCGGACGCAGGTACACGTCACCCGACCGCCTCGTCATCGAGGGCGGCAGCGCGGGCGGCCTGCTCATGGGCGCGGTCGCGAACATGCGGCCGGACCTGTTCAAGGCCGTGGTCTCCCACGTCCCCTTCGTGGACGTCATCAATACGATGCTGGATGCGTCGCTCCCCCTCACCGTCGGCGAGTACGAGGAGTGGGGGAACCCGCAGGAGAAGGAAGCGTACGACTACATGAAGACGTACTGCCCCTACACCAATCTCGAGGCGCAGGCGCGGCCGGCCATGCTGGTGAAGACGTCCTTCAACGACAGCCAGGTCATGTACTGGGAGCCGGCCAAGTACGTCGCGAAGATGCGCACGCTCAAGACGGATCGCAGCCCGCTGATCCTCAAGACGAACATGGGCGCCGGGCACGGGGGTGCCTCGGGGCGCTACGACCGCCTGCACGAGATCGCCTTCGACTACGCGTTCGTCCTGGGCCAGGTGGGGATCACGCAGTGACGGAGCGCCGGATCCTCCAGAGTTACCTCGGCGGCCGTTGGATCTCCGGCACCGGGCCTGCGCACACTCCCGTCAATCCGGCCACGGAGGAACCGCTGGCCGACGTGCGCGGCGAAGGGCTCGACCGGGCGGGCGCGCTGGATCACGCCCGCACCGTGGGCGGTCCCGCCCTGCGCGCCCTGACCTTCGCCCAGCGCGGCGCGATGCTGCGCGCGGTCACGGACGCTCTCCAGGCCCATCGCAACGAGCTGCTCGACCTCGCGGTGGCCAACGGCGGCAACACGCGGTCGGACGCGAAGTTCGACGTGGACGGCGCGATCTTCACGCTGGCCGCCTATGCGGACCTGGGCAAGGGCCTGGGCGAGGTGAAGGTGCTGGCGGACGGCGAAGGCATCCCGCTCGCGCGCAGTCCGCGCTTCCACGGCCAGCACATCATGGTGCCGCGGACAGGCGTGGCCGTCCACGTCAACGCCTTCAACTTCCCCGCCTGGGGCCTGGCCGAGAAGGCGGCGGTCGCGCTCCTGGCCGGAATGCCGGTGCTGAGCAAGCCGGCCACGTCGTCGGCGCTGGTCGCGCACCGCATGCTCGAGATCCTGACGGAAGCCAAGGTGCTCCCGGACGGTGCGCTGTCGCTGCTGATGGGCGGCGCGGGCGACCTGCTCGCGCACCTGGGGCCGTTCGACGTGGTGGCCTTCACGGGCTCGAGCGACACGGGCGAGACGATCCGGGGCCTGCCGTCGGTCATCGAGAACTCGGTGCGCGTCAACGTGGAGGCGGACAGCCTCAACGCGGCCGTCCTCGGGCCCGACGTGGCCGCCGGCGACGAGACCTACGAGTACTTCCTGAAGGACGTCCTGCGCGACATGACGCAGAAGGCCGGCCAGAAGTGCACGGCCATCCGGCGCGTCCTGGTTCCCGCCGATCGCGCGGACCGATTCCGCGACGACCTCGTCGGTCGGCTGCAGGGGATCACCGTCGGCAATCCCGCTCTCGAGGGCGTGCGCATGGGTCCGGTGGCCACCGCCTCCCAGCTCGCGTACGTGCGCGCGGGCGTGGCGCTGCTCGCGCGCCACGGGCTGCTGGTCTTCGGCCGCGGCGAGGTCCAGGCCGTGGGCGTGCCGCCGGGCAAGGGCTTCTTCACCACGCCCGTGCTGATCGAGGTGGAGTCGGGCGCGTCCGCGCCGGCCGTGCATTCGCGTGAGGTGTTCGGGCCGGTGGCCACGCTCGTGCCGTACTCGGGCGCGGCCGCGGAGGCGGCGGAGCTGATCGGACGGGGCCGTGGCGGGCTCGTCTCGTCCGTGTACTCTGAGGACACTGCCTTCACGGCCGAGGTCGTGCTCGGAATCGCTCCGTGCCACGGACGCGTCTTCCTCGGCAGCGCCAAGATCGCGGAGGCTTCGCCCGGACCCGGCACCGTCCTGCCCATGCTCGTCCACGGCGGTCCCGGCCGGGCCGGCGGTGGCGAGGAGCTGGGCGGCCTGCGCGGCCTCTCCTTCTACATGCAGCGCGTAGCCCTCGAAGGGTCGCGGCCCGTCATCGAGAAGATCCTGAAATAGAAAGTCCATGACGTCCCCCGAGATCGAGGCTCGCATCCGGGCTCTCCCCAAGGTCGAGCTGCACCAGCACGTGGACGGGTCGATCCCGGCCGAGGTGACCTGGGAGCTGATGCGTCACTACCGTCTCCACCCCGTGGAGACGCTCGAGGAGATGCGCACCCGCCTGGAGCTCCAGCCCGGGGAGGAAGGCACGCTGCTCGCCTATCTCGACAAGATGCACTACCCGCTCTGGATCACCCAGTTCTACGAGAACATCGCCAAGGTCACCGAGGCCATCGTGGACGAAGCGGCGGCGGCGGGCGTGAAGACGCTGGAGCTGCGCTATTCGCCGATCATCCACACCTTCGCCGGCCTCACGCCCCGCCAGTCGATCCGCGCCGTGCTCTCCGGGATGAACCACGCCTCCCACCGGCACGGCGACATGCGGCTCGGCCTCATCGTGATCGCGATGCGCCAGCACGGCCCGCACATCGCGAAGATCCTGGCCCGCCAGGCCATCTCGGAGGCCCAGCACCTGCACGCGCGCGTGGGCGTGGTGGGCTTCGACATCGCGGGGCCCGAGCGCGGCAACCCGCCGCGCCTGTTCCAGAGCGCCTACGACATCGCCCGCCTGGGCAAGCTGGGCCTGACCGTGCACGCGGGCGAGGACGCGCCCGCGCAGTACGTCTGGGAGGCGGTGGACCGGCTGGGCGGCCAGCGCATCGGCCACGGCTGCGCGGCGGCCGAGGACCCGGAGCTGCTGCGGCGCCTGGCCCGCGACAAGATCACGGTGGAATGCTGCCTCTCCAGCAAGCGTTTCCTGGAGGCGGGCGTGCCCGTGGCCATCTGCTGCGACAACACCACCGTGTCGCGCACGGACCAGGTGCGGGAGAGCCTCCAGGCCGCGGAACAGATCGGCCTGGACGCGGTCGAGCGCATCCATCGTGCCGCCTCCGCCCACTCGTTCATCCGGCCCGAGTTGGCCCTGAAGGACACCGAACACGACCTCTGAGAAGCAGGCCCGTGTTGCGGTACGATCCGCGGCATGAAGACGCGCACGCTCCTCGCCGCCGCCCTGATCACCGCCGCCTCCGGACTCCCGGCCGCAGCCGACGACGCCCCCGCCCATCCCACGCTGGCCATCGGCGCCGCCGCGCCCGATTTCGACCTGCCCGGCGTCGACGGGCGCACGCACCCGCTGAAGGAGTACGCGGCGGCGCGTGTCCTCGTGATCGTCTTCACCTGCAACCACTGCCCGACGGCCCAGGCCTACGAGGAGCGCATCCAGAAGCTCAGCGATGACTTCGCGCCTAAGGGAGCAACCCTGGTCGCCATCTCCCCGAACGACCCCAAGGCGGTGCGGCTCGACGAGCTGGGCTACACGGATCTTGGCGATTCGCTGGAGGAGATGGAGATCCGCGCCCGCGAGCGGCACTTTACTTTTCCCTACCTCTACGACGGCGAGACGCAGGCGGTCGCACATCTCTACGGGCCCACGGCGACGCCCCACGTGTTCGTGTTCGACCGCGACCGCAAGCTGCGCTTCGCGGGGCGTGTCGACGACGGCGAGAACCCGGCCAAGATCACGGTGTCGGACGCACGCGACGCCATCGCGGCCGTCCTGGCCGGCCAGCCGGTGCCGGTCGAGAAGACCAAGGTGTTCGGCTGCTCGATCAAGTGGGCGGAGAAGAAGAGCTGGCTGGCCGAAGGCGAGAAGAAGTGGGCCCAGGAGGAGGTCGCCCTCACGCCCATCGATGCCGCGGGGCTGAAGGCCCTGACCGCGAACGATTCCGGAAAGCTCCGCGTCGTCAACGTCTGGGCCACGTGGTGCGGCCCCTGCCAGGTGGAGTTTCCCGACCTCATCACCGTCTATCGCATGTACCGTGGGCGGGGCCTGGAGCTGGCCACGGTGAGCGCGGATCCCCTCGAGAAGAGCGCGCCCGTGCTCGCCTTCCTGAAGGAGCAGCGCGCCTCGGGGCGGAACCACATCTTCGACAAGGCGGATCCGTACGCCCTGATCGATCCCGTCGATCCGAAATGGCAGGGAGAGCTGCCGCACACGGTGGTGGTCGCACCGGGAGGCCGGGTAGTCTACCGGAGCGAGGGCGCGTTCGACCCGCTCGCGCTGCGCAAGGCGATCGTCGGCTACTACGGTCGGTACTACCACTCGGTCGCGGGCCAGTAGGGATCGCGCGGTGACGGCGCGCCGCGCCCTGGCCGCGCTGGCGGTCGTGGCGGCGATCCTCTACCTTTGGGGGCTCGCTTTCGATGCGCCTGCGGTCCGGCTCCTGAGCAAACCCGTGCCTGCACTCGCGCTGGCGGTGCTCGTCCGGTGGGGGCGCCGCGACGGGTACGCGACGGCCCTGACCACCGGGTTGGCGCTCTCCGCTCTCGGCGACGTGCTCCTCGAGGTGCCCGGCCATTTCGTCGCCGGTCTCGCCACCTTCCTGTGCGCGCATCTGGCCTACACGGCCGCGTTCCTCCTTGACGAGCGGCGGCTGCGGCTGGAGCGGGCCCTGCCGTTCGCCCTGTGGCTGCTCGCCGCGTTCGTGTGGATCCGCCCGGGGCTTGGAGAGATGACCGTTCCCGTCGTCGTCTACATGCTGGCCATCGGCACCATGATGTGGCGGGCGGCGGCGCGTTGGGGAGACCATCCCGGCGCCACGGCCGCGCTCGCGGGCGCGGTCCTGTTCGGCCTCAGCGATACGCTCATCGCGATCGATCGCTTCCGCGCACCGCTGCCCGGCGCGCCGTACGCGATCATCCTTCTGTACTGGGCCGGGCAGGCCGGGATCGCCGCCTCCGCGCGAGGGCCTAGCGCCGGCGGACGGTGACCCCGCCGTTCGTGGTCTTCGCCCGGATGATCGGCCCGCCCGAACCCAGGTCCGTCGAGAGGTCGCGGCCCAGGCGGCCCTGGACTCGCACCGGGAAGTCCATCCGCACGCCGCCGTTCACCGTGCCCGTCTCCAGGTGCGCGTTGAAGTCGGACGGCACCTCCAGCACCACGCCGCCGTTGGTGGTGGTGACGTCGAGGCCGTCGCCGTCCCAGGACGAGCCGATGAGCGCGACCTTGACGCCGCCGTTGGTCGTGCGGCCGTGCATGGAGCCGCCGGCGTCCGTGATCTTCACCCCGCCGTTGGTGGTCTCGAATTCGGTCCGCCCGCGCACGCCGGTGAGGGTGATGCCGCCGTTGTGGGAGCGCAGGTCGAGGTCCGTGCGCACGGGGACGGTGAGCCGGTAGCTGACCGTCCACCACTCGCGGGAGCGGGTGGCCGGGCCCTCGGCGGAGATGGTGCCCGAGGTGCGGACGTGGACCTCGGACGCCATCTGGCGCGCCGCCTCGTCGCTGCCGGCCACCGCCAACACCTTGACCTGCAGCCGCACCGCGCCCTCGTCGCCTCCCGTGACCGCGATGCCGCCGTTGGGCGTCGCGTCCACCGTCACCGTCCCCGCGGGCCGCAAGGTCGTTTCACGCACCTCGCAGAAGCGCGCGCGGTTGCCATCGCCGTCGCCGTCGTTGCACCAGCCGTCGCCCGAGACCACTCGCCAGTCCTGCGCGCCCGCGCTCACGGCCCCGGCCGCGGCCAGGAGAAGCGCGCCCCACGCCGTCCGTCCAAGCATTTGAAGCCTCCCGCGGCGGCAGACGCCGCCCCACGTGCATGAGACGCTCGCGCGGTCCCGGCGGTTTACCGGATGTCGCGCCCTCTCAGGAATAGAAATCGCGGGGCCAGGCGTGGGCGCGCAGGGCCGTCTTCAAGGAGGCGGTAAGGCGCCGGCCATCGGAGACGGACGTGTTCGCCTCGACGTTCGGGACCTTGCGCATCCCGGGGATGACGGTGGAGACCGCGTCGTGGGCGAGACAGAAGCGCAGCGCGAGCTCGGGCAGGGTCGCCGCCTCGCCCTCGCCGAGCAGCTTGCGCAAGCGCAGGACGCGATCCCAGACCTGCCGCTTGCGGTCGCCGCCGAAGTAGTGGTTCCGGAAGTCGCCGTCGGGGAACTCCGTCTCCGGCGTGATGGTTCCGGTGAGCGCGCCCTCGTCGAAGGGCACGCGGGCGATCACCCCGCGACCGTGCTCGAGGCAGGCGGGGAGGAACTCGTCGTCCGGGCTCTGGTCGAAGATGTTGTAGATGATCTGGAAGGTGTCGAACACGCCGGACCGTACGGCGCGGAGCGCGGAGGCGGGGTCGTGGTCGTTGACGGAGACGCCCAGCAGGCGCGCCTTGCCGGACTTCTTGAGAGAGAGGAGCGCGTCCCGCCAGCCGTCCTCGTCGAGGAAACGGTCCTGCCACGTGTGGAGCTGGAGGACGTCGACGTGATCGCGCCCGAGGTTCTTCAGGCTCTTCTCGCAGCACTCCACGATGTAGTCCCCGGGATAGGTCTGCGAGACCGGCACGTCGTCCGGTGCGGGCCAGCGCCGGTTCTTCGGCGGCACCTTGGTCGCGACGTAGACCTCTTCGCGCCGCTCCTTGAGCACGCGGCCGATGAGGCCCTCGCTGTGCCCCTCCCCGTAGGCGAGAGCGGTGTCGAGGAAGTTGACGCCGAGGTCGATCGCGCGATTGAGGGAGCGCAGGCTCTCCTTGTCGTCCGCTCCGATCCATTCCCGCCGCCCCAGTCCCCAGGCTCCGTAGCCGATCTCCGAGACCTTCAGCCCCGTCTTTCCCAGCGCTCGGTAGTGCATGGGCGGATTATCGCGCCGCGGGTAAGCCCTGGTCTCGCACCAAGCCGTCGATCGCGTCCGCGATGAGGGCATGCGCGGCCGGGCTGGGGTGGCGGTCGCGCTCGAAACGCAGGAGCGGCGCGGACGGGTTCGCGTAGTAGCGCTCGACGACGGGGGCGAGATCGAGGACGAAGAGGTTCGGCTCATCCAGGTGCGCGAGGGCGTCCTTCAACGGGGCCGGCATGGGACTGGTCCCGCCGCGCTCGAAGTAGGGGATGTTGACGACCACGAGCCTCGCCCCCACCGACCCCGCCGCGCGGGCCATGTCCCCGAGGAGCCGTTCCAGGATCCGCTCGCGGGTGGCGGGATCGTCCGGCGCCTCCGGGCGCGGCGTGCGCGTGAGCCGAGCGACCTCCGCCTCCGCGGCGACCAGCACCTGGCGTGGTCCGACCGACTTGGCGAAGAAGAACTCGTCCCAGAAACGCCGGTTCATTGCGAAGAGGCCCGGGTCCGGACGGCGGATGACGGGCTGGCCGCGGTCGTCGACCCCGACGTGGGAGAGGGGGAGGCACAAGGGCCCGTAGGCGGGCGCGCAGGGCGAGACGTTGCGCTTCATGTGGTCCGCGATGAAGCCGTAGACGACGAGGCGCGGGCGCAGGTCGAGGCTGCGCTGCAGCATCTGCAGCGATTGCACGGTGCCGTAGGCGGAGAAGGCGAGGTTGGCGGCGGGCACGCCCCAGCGCCGGGCCAGGCGCGCGGTGTAGGTGTCCTCGTTCTCCACTCCGTGCCCCCAGGAGAACGAGTCGCCGACGGTGAGGAGCGAGACCTCGGGCGCGGTGCGCTCGCCCCGCCGGCTCACCCGGGCGCGGCGGTCGCTGGTGAAGACGTGATAGGCCAGGCCGGCGCGTGGATGGCGCCTCAGGCTGGACGCGTTGGGCACGGGCACGAAGCCGATCTCCGGGTCGGCCTCGATCGGGAAGTCGCCTTCGAGGACGAGGTCGAGATCGCGGAACGTGCGCGCGCGCGCGCAGGCGTAGCCGGCGAGGAGGAGGACGCAGACGGCCAGCGTGAAGGCCGCGGTCAGGAGGGCGAGCAGGAGCCGGCGGCGCGGCGCCGGCCCTCTCAGGCCAGGCGCAGGAGATCGCGCTGGATGTCCCCCGTCACCTCGGCCGCGTCTTCGCCGACGTACATGTCGATCTCGCTGCGCACGCCGAACTCGGGCAGGTAGATCCCGGGCTCGATGGAGAAGCACACGCCGGGGACGATCCTCCTCTGATCACGCGTCTCGAGGTTGTCGATGTTGACGCCGTTGCCGTGCACCTCGTAGCCGATGGAGTGGCCGGTGCGATGCAGGAAGTACTCTCCGAAGCCGCGCTGCTCGATGTAGCCGCGGGCGACGTCGTCCACCTCGTAGCCGTGGATGGTGCGCCGGGAGGCGACCGACTTCGTCACGAACTCGACGGCGGCGTCGCGCGCGCCCTTGACCGCCTCCCACACCTCCATCACGCGGGCGGGGACGTCCGGGCCGCAGAAGGCCATCCAGGTCGCGTCGTAGTAGACCGCGCGCGCATCGCCCGCCACCTTGGCCCAGAGGTCGATGAGGACGAGGTCGCCCTTCCTGATCTCGCGGTTGCCGGGGCCGGCTCCGGTCTCGAAGTGCGGATCGGAGGCGTGATCGTTCACGGCCACGATGCAGGGATGGTGCGTCGTGAGCCCGCGCGCGTCGAAGCGGGCCTGGATGAACTGCTGTACCTCGTGCTCGGTCACGGGGATGGCGCTTCGCAGGCGCTCCTTGACGAGCGCGAAGGCCTCGTCCTTGGCCAGCAGGGTGTCGCGCGCGGCGCGGTCGTGCAGCGCCTTCTGCTCCGGCGACCAGCGCGACTCGAACGTCTGCACGAGATCGGCGGAGCTGACCACCACGGCTCCAGACGCCGCCCGCACCATCTCGATCGTGCCCGCGTCCACGCGGCTGACGTAGGGGATGGCCGCGCCCGGGCTGTATTCCATGGCGACGCGCCTCATGCCCGCGAGGTGCGTCTTGAGGACCGCCTCGAGCTCCTTCCAGGAGCGATACAGGACCTTGGGGCCTGGCACGCCGCGCAGGGTATGGGGCTCGATCACGTGGAGGATGCCGACCGGCTCACCCTCCCGCGGGATCAGGAAGAACCAGCGCCGCGTGCCGATCTGGCTCTCGTCGAAGCCGATGACACTGCGCGCGATGGGGTTGCTGCCTCGGAAGTCGTAGAGCAGCCACCCGTCGATCTGCTGATCGCCGAGCGCCTTCTGGATGCCAGCGAGATCCATGCCGCTAATATTAATCTCAGGGGGGGCACTCACGCCTTACTCGATGGGCGTTCGCGTCCCCCCCTGAAACCCCCCATCGCGCATCGCCGCGCCGAACGCGGCGCGCCGCCGCGCTTACTGGTCGGCTTGGCGCCCTATCTCCTGCGGTCCTGCATCTTCGCGAGCAGGCGCAGGATCTCGATGTAGAGCCATACCAGCGTGACG
>QHVP01000005.1:0-2950 GCA_003222295.1 Acidobacteriota bacterium
CGTGCAGCTCGTGGCGCGTGTAGTCGCGATAGCTGCGGTGACGCTCACACACCTCGACCAGCAGCGCGGTCAGCCGGTTGAGGTCGCTGCCCAGCACGTCGCGGAGCACGCGGTGCTTCTGCACGCGCAGCACCTCCGCGTAGTCGACGGATTCGCCGGTCAGCTCGGCGTAGAGGTCGGTGAGCGGCCGCTCCCCCTCCGGGTCCACGAACAGCGCGGACGCGCGCCACATGAAGTCGTAGCCGGTGGTGCCTTCGACGGGCCCGCTCTCGGGCAGCGACTCCCCCGGCTGCAGGATCTTCTCCACCACCACCCACGCGCCCGGCCGAGCGCTGCGCAAGCGGTGCAGGTAGGCGGTGGGGTCGCGCATCCCGTCCGGATGGTCGATGCGCAGGCCGTCGACGGTGCCGTCGTCGAGCCAGCCCAGCACGAGGTGATGGGTGTCGAAGAAGACGCGCTCGACCTCGACGCGCAGGCCCACCAGGGTGTTCACGTCGAAGAAGCGCCGGTAGCCGAGGTCGCCCGCCGCCGTCTTCCAGAAGGCGACGCGGTAGTTCTGACGCTCGAGCAGGGCGTCGAGGAGGTCCGCGTCCGCGTTGAGGCGCTGGATCTCCGCCTCCACGGCCGCGGCCACCTCCGGCTGCTCGCGGCAGAGCCGCGCCACCATCTGGCGGAGCACCTCCTTGTGGCGATGGCGGCGGCGTATGGCCGCGACGTCGGTGGCGGTGGACGCGGCCAGGCGGCCCTGCGCATCCGCGATCAGGGCCAGCTCGTCCGATCCGCATCGCTCGGCCGCCGCCGCCAGCAGAGAGTCGATCGAGCGCGGAGCCACCGGCCATTCGTGGTCACGGTAGCGGACGGTGAAGGTGCCGTCGTCCCGCCGCGTCACGCCGAGGAGCGCGTTCTCGAGCACGCGGCCGTACTGGTCCTCCAGGGTGGGCAGCAGCACGGTATTGCGCAGCTTGGCCTCGGGCGGGTCCCAGTCGACGTCGAAGTAGGCCGCGTAGCGCGACGAGGGGCCGTTCTCCAGGACGTCCCACCACCAGAGGTTGTGCGGCGTCACGATCGCCATGTGGTTGGGGACGATGTCGAGGAGCTGGCCCATGCCGCGCCCGCGCAGGGTGGCGGCGAGCCGTGCCCGTCCGGCCTCGCCGCCCAGCTCGGCGTTGACCTTCGAGTGGTCCACCACGTCGTAGCCGTGGGTCGAGCCGGGAGCGGCCTGCAGCACGGGCGACGTGTAGAGATGGCTGATCCCCAGACGGTCGAGATAGTCGACTTCCGCGGCCGCGGCCTCGAACCCGAAGCCCTGGTGGAGCTGGACCCGATAGGTCGCGCGCGGCTCAGTGGGCACGGCGGAGGACCACGAGGGACAGGCCCTGCACGGGCACCTGGGCGCGCACGCCGAAGGAGTCCTCGCCCGCCCCGGGGTCGAAGGTATCGAGGACCTTGATCCAGCCCTTCCCCCAGTCCTCGCCCGGCGTCGTGAAGTCCACGCGGTCGTGGTGCGCGTTGAAGAGGATGTAGAAGCTGTCGTCCACCACCGGATCGCCGCGGGGGTTCGTGCTGTCCAGCTGCTCGCCGTTCAGGAACACGCCGAGGGACTTCGCGAACCCGACGCGCCAGTCCTCGTCGTCCATCGGCGAACCGTCGGGGCGGAACCAGCCGACGTCCTTGACGTCGCTGCCGTGGATCGGCCGGCCCTGGAACCAGCGGCGCCGGCGGAACACGCGATGGCGGCGGCGCATGTCGATCAGCCGCTTCGTGAACTCGAGCAGGTCCTCGTCGGTGTGCTCCCAGTCCACCCAGGAGATCTCGTTGTCCTGGTTGTAGGCGTTGTTGTTCCCGCGCTGGGTGCGCCCGAGCTCGTCGCCCGCCACCAGCATGGGCACGCCCTGCGACAGCATCAAGGTGGCCAGGAAGTTGCGCTTCTGGCGCGCGCGCAGCGCGCAGATCTGCGGGTCGTCGGCGGAGCCTTCGACACCCATGTTCCAGGAGCGGTTGTCCTTCTCCCCGTCCTGGCTGTTCTCGCCGTTGGCCTCGTTGTGCTTGTCGTTGTACGACACGAGATCGCTGAGGGTGAACCCGTCGTGGACGGTGACGAATCCGTTCCGCGCCCCGCCAGTAGTCGCGGACGGTGTCGCGGTACTTGCCGTTCCATTCCGACCACAGGGGCGGGAAGTTGCCGACCTGGTAGCCGCCCTCGCCGACGTCCCACGGCTCCGCGATGAGCTTGACCCGCGACATCGTCGGGTCCTGGCTGATGATGTCGAAGAACGAGCCCAGCCGGTCCACCTCGTGGAGCTCCCGCGCGAGGGACGAGGCGAGATCGAAACGGAACCCGTCCACGCCCATCTGCGTGATCCAGTAGCGCAGGCTGTCCATGATGAGCTGCAGCGTGCGCGGGGTGCGTACGTTGATGGTGTTCCCGGTGCCGGTGTAGTCCCGGTAGTAGCGCGGGTTGTCGGGCTCGAGGCGGTAGTAGGCAGCGTTGTCGATCCCGCGGAAGCAGATCGTGGGGCCGAGGTGGTTTCCCTCCGCGGTGTGGTTGTAGACGACGTCGAGGATGACCTCGATGCCCGCCTTGTGGAGCGCGTCCACCATCTGGCGGAACTCGTCCACCTGCTCACCCAGCCGGCCCTTGCTCGCGTAGCGCACGTCCGGCGCGAAGAACCCGATGGAGTTGTAGCCCCAGTAGTTGGTGAGGCCCTTCGACTGCAGCATGCCGTCCGACACGAACTGATGGATCGGCATCAGCTCGACGCTGGTGACGCCGAGTCCGCGAAGGTACTCGATCACCGGGGGCGAGACCAGACCCGAGTAGGTCCCCCGCAGCTCCTCCGGCACCTCCGGGTGGCGGAAGGTGAAGCCCTTCACGTGCAGCTCGTAGATCGGCCTGCCGTTCCACGGATAGCGGAACCGGCGCGGGTCCACCATGGGAGCCGTCTCGTCG
>QHVP01000005.1:3042-4095 GCA_003222295.1 Acidobacteriota bacterium
CACGTGCCCGTCGATCGCCCGGGCGTAGGGGTCGATGAGCAGCTTGGCGGGATTGAAGCGATGGCCCCGCTCCGGCTCATACGGCCCGTGGACGCGATAGCCGTAGCGCTGGCCGGGACGGATCCCGGGAATGTAGACATGCCACACCAAATCGGTCTGCTCTGTGACGCGGACCCGGGCCATCTCGTCGTTACCCTTGGATCCTTCGAAGAGGCAGAGTTCGACGCCGGTGCCGTTCTCGGAGAACAGGGCGAAGTTGACGCCTTCGCCATCCCACGTGGCCCCAAGAGGGTAGGGGCTGCCGGGCCTGATCTTCATTTAAAGGGGACGATGCCGCATAGAGAGGCGAAACCTGTTGTTGACATTATATAGGCCAGGATATACTCTTTGCTATGTAATGTCAGCGGCTGCGCACCAAGGCAAAACGAACTCGAGGGGTAATGGCATGGGCGCTTCGTGGCTTGAAGTCGACTCGCTGATCCGGGAGACGGAAAAGCTCTTCGAGTTTCCACACGCGGAGGCTCTGCCCTCGGTGACGCAGGCGCGGGAGGTCGTGGCGGAGACGGCGATGGTCGTCTCCCTGGCCGGCATCTCCGACGATTCCGAGGCCGAGGTCGAGGCACAGCTTCTGCTCGCCCACGCGCGCGTGGCCGTGCTCGAGGCCCAGACGGCGGTCCGCCGGGCCGCGGAAGCGGTCGCGGTCAGCCGCGCCGGCCGCGCCCGGGCGCTGCAGCTCATGTCCGAAGCGCGCGCGTTGCGCGCGCGTGACCGGAGCCGGACGGTATTGAGCGCGCCGCGCGCAGAGGCACCGCTGGCCGCGCCCATCACGGCTCTCATGCGGATTCCGACGAGGGCGTCGTAGAAGACAGATCGATCGATTTGCCGCGCGGTCCGTGTTGCCGAGCGCCAAGAGACGCAGCCCGCGCGCGCGCCAGCCGTCACATACGATGCACCAGAACAGATGGCGGCCGACCAGCCGCCGCGCTCCGTCGAAGTCAGGCCAGAGGTCGCGCACACCCGCGGCCCAGATCAGCGTCCGGGCCCGATGCGCGC
>QHVP01000218.1 GCA_003222295.1 Acidobacteriota bacterium
CACCGTATGCGAGGAGGCCCGCTGTCCCAATATCGGCGACTGCTGGAACCGCGGCACCGCGACCTTCATGATCCTGGGTGACGTGTGCACCCGCGCCTGCGGGTTCTGCGCGGTCAAGACCGGACTGCCCGCGCGTCCGCCCGACCCCGAGGAGGCCGGCCGCGTGGCCGACGCGGTGGCGCGCATGGGCCTGCGCCATGCGGTGATCACCTCCGTCAACCGTGACGACCAGCGTGATGGGGGAGCGGGCGTCTTCGCCGCCTGCATCCGTGAGATCCGCGCCCGTGTGCCCGGCTGCGCGGTGGAGGTCCTGATCCCGGACTTCAAGGGGGACTGGAGCGCCCTCGAGACCGTGATCGCCGCCCGGCCCGATATCCTGAACCACAACACGGAGACGGTGCCGCGTCTCTACCGCGAGGTGCGCCCCGGCGCCCGCTTCAGCCGCTCGCTCGAGCTGCTCCGGCGCGCGAAGGGCGCGGGCCTGCTCACCAAGAGCGGCATCATGGTCGGCCTCGGCGAGGAGTGGACCGAGATCGAGGAGACGATGCGCGCGATCCGGGCCGCCGGCACCGACATCCTGACCGTCGGCCAGTACCTGCGCCCCAGCGCGGAGCACCTGCCCCTGCAGCGGTACTACACGCCGGAGGAGTTCCGGCGGCTACGCGAGTTCGCGCTGGACCTGGGATACCGCCACGTGGAGTCGGGGCCGCTGGTACGGTCGTCGTATCACGCGGAGGAGCAGGTGCCAGCGTCAACAACAACGACAACGGCAACGGAAATCGATCGACACGGTTAACAGATAACAGGTGCGGGCGAGATCGGCTGCCATCAGCGACTGGTCACGGCCAGAGCCCTTTGTTTCGACACCGCCGCCGCCACTGTTTCCGCCGCGCGATCAACGTCCTTTTCCGTGGTGGCGCGTCCCAACGAGAACCTCACGGATCCCTGGACTCTTTCCATGGGCAATCCCATGGCGCGCAGCACGTGAGACGGTTCTAGCGCCCCCGCCGCGCAAGCCGCCCCCGTGGACACCGCCACCCCGGCCAGGTCGAGGGCCATGAGCAGGCTCTCGGCCTCGATCCCCGCGAAGGAGACGTTGGTCGTGTTCGGGACGCGCGGACCGTCGCCGTTGCGCCGGGTGCCCGGGATCGCGAGCAGGCGCTCCTCCAGCCGGTCGCGCAGCGCGGCCAGGCGCGGCGAGAGCGCGGCCAGCTCTTCGCGCGCGATCGCGGCCGCCCGGCCCATGCCCACGATGCCGGGGATGTTCTCGGTGCCCGCGCGGCGGTTGCGCTCCTGCGCGCCCCCCCGCACCCACGGACGCAGGCGCGTCCCACGCTTCACGTACAGGACGCCCACGCCCTTGGGGGCGTAGATCTTGTGGCCGGAGAGGGCGAGCAGGTCCACGTCGAGCGCGCGCACGTCGATCTTCATCTTGCCCGCGGCCTGCACGGCGTCGCAGTGGACGAGCGCGCCCCGCGCGTGCGCGAGGCGGACCACTTCTTCCACGGGCTGGATCACACCCGTCTCGTTGTTGGCGAGCATGACCGCGACGAGCGCGGTGGTGTCGTCGACCCTGGACGCGAGCTCCTCGAGGTCGATGACGCCGTCCGCGCCGGCACGCACGGACGCGACCGGCCAGCCTTCCTCGCCGAGGGACCGGGCGGTGTTCATCACCGCGTGGTGCTCGAGGGCCGAGTAGACGATCCCCCGCCGGGGCGGCCGGGCGATGCCGGCCGCGCCGCGGACGGCCAGGTTGTCGGCCTCGGTGCCGCTGGAGGTGAAGACGATCTCGGCCGGATTGGCCCCGATCAGGCGCGCGACTTCCGCCCGCGCGTCGTCCAGGGCGGCCCGCGCCTGCTGGCCGAACCAATGCAGGCTCGAGGCGTTGCCGAAGCCCTCGCGGAGCGCGGGCAGCATGGCCTCGAGCACGCGCGGATCGACCGGCGTCGTCGCGTTGTGATCCAGGTAGATGCGCTCCACGACGCAATTCTACCGCCCGCGCGGTTTTTCTCTACAATCCGCGGGATGCCGACCATCGTGGCGCTCCTCTCCGACTTCGGGACCCAGGACCATTACGTGGGCGCGATGAAGGGCGCCATCCTGTCCGTGTGCCCGGACGCCCAGCTCGTGGACGTCGTCCACGAGCTCCCGCCGCACGACGTGGAGGCGGGCAGCTTCGTGCTGGCCGCGGCCGTCGAAGCCTTCCCGACGGGGACCGTCTTCCTGGCCGTCGTCGATCCCGGCGTCGGGACGCCGCGCCGCGCGCTCGCGGTGCAGACGGAAGCCCATCGCTTCGTGGCGCCGGATAACGGCCTCCTCACCCACATCCTCGCCGACCACCACGCCGCCCGCGTTCACGAGATCACGAACGCCGGCCTGTTCCGCTTCCATGTCTCGCCGACCTTCCACGGACGGGACGTCTTCGGCCCCGTGGCCGGTCATCTCGCGCGCGGGATGCCGATCGAGGAAGTCGGACCGGTGGCGGAGGAACCCCACCGGCTGGCCCTGCCCGCCGTGCGGCGGCGGAGCAAGGACGAATGGGAGGGCGAGGTCGGTTACGTGGACCGCTTCGGCAACCTCACCACGAACGTCTCGGATCGCGACCTGAGCGAGCTGCTCTCCAATTTCGGCGGCGACCCGACCGAGGTCGTCGTCGTCGTCGAGGGGACGGTCCTGCCGCTGGTTCGGACGTACGGGGACGTCTCCGAGGGGGAGCCGTGCGCCCTGGTCGGCAGCAGCCGCCGCCTCGAGATCGCCATCCACGGGGGCAACGCCGCTCGCATCCTCGGGGCGGCTCGGGGCGCATCCGTGCGCATCCGACCCGCCCTGGGTGGCCGTTCCTGAGTGGAACGCGTGTGCTATCATCGGCCCGTTCTCGGCCCGGCTTTTCTTAGGTTTAGCGGACTTGCCGCGATGGCGGGGACGCCCGGTCCGCCCTGGCCTCGAGGGTGAAAAAGGCGCATGCGGGAGGTACTGGTGGCGGGCGCCGTGCGCACCCCGATCGGCAAGTTCGGCGGTGCGCTGGCGTCGTTGACCGCCGCCCAGCTCGGCTCGGCCGCGTCCGTGGAAGCCCTGCGGCGGAGTGGCGTCGCGCCCGTCCAGGTCGACGAGGCGGTCATTGGCTGCGCCCGGCAGGCGGGCGGCGGCCCCAACGTCGCACGCCAGGTCGCCTTTGGTGCGGGCATCCCTCGAGAAGCGCCCGCCTTCACCGTGAACATGGCGTGCGGCAGCGGCCTCAAGTCGATCGACCTCGCCTACCGCGCCGTGCGCGATGGTGATGCCGACGTCGTGCTGGCGGGCGGGACGGAGTCGATGAGCCGAGTCCCCTATCTCCTGACTGGCGCGCGCTGGGGCTACCGCCTGGGCGACCAGATGGCGGTGGACGGGATGTACCAGGACGGCTTCCTGTGCCCCCTGGCCGAGCAGGTCATGGGGGAGACGGCGGAGACGCTGGCCGCGCAGTACCGCATCCCGCGCGAAGAACAGGACGGCTTCGCCCTGCGCAGCCAGCAGCGCGCGGCGCGGGCCTGGGACGAGGGACGGTTTCGCGCGGAAGTCGTGCCTCTGACGGTGCCGGCGCGCGGCGGCGAGGTCGAGATCTCGCGGGACGAGCACCCTCGGCCCGACGCCACTGCGGCCTCGCTGGCCCGGCTCAAGCCCGCGTTCAAGGAAACGGGCGGCACCGTGACCGCTGGCAATTCCTCGGGCATCACGGACGGTGCGGCGGCCCTGGTCGTGCTGGCCGCGGATCGAGCGGCGGAGCTCGGCGTGCGCCCGATGGCCCGCTTGCTGGGCGTGGCTGCGGCGGGCGTCGACCCGCGCGTGATGGGCATCGGCGTCGTCCCCGCCGTGCGCCGCCTGCTCGAGAAGCTCCGGCTTCGTCTCGAGGATTTCGATCTCGTGG
>QHVP01000219.1:0-6573 GCA_003222295.1 Acidobacteriota bacterium
GGGCCTGCACGCGCGCACGGCCGCGCAGCTCTACGACGGGCAGGCGCGCTGGGACGCGGTGGCGCGGCTCAAGCAGGCGGTGAGCGCGATCCCCGTCCTCGGCAACGGCGACATCTGGGAAGCCGAAGATGCGCTGCGCATGATGCGGGCGACGGGCTGCGACGGCGTCATCGTGGGCCGCGGATGCCTGGGAAGGCCCTGGCTGTTCCGCGACCTGGCCGACGTCTTCGCGGGCCGCGCGCCCGCCAATCCCCCCGACTTCGGCGGCGTGGTCGAGGTGATGCTCGAGCATGCGCGCCTGCTGGCCGCCTGGCTGGGCGAGGCGGGCGCGATGCGGGCGTTCCGCAAGCACAGCTCGTGGTACACGAAGGGCTTCCGCGGCGGGGCGCCCCTGCGCGAGCGGCTCATGCACGTCACCACCCTGGCCGAGCTGGAGACGATCCTCGCCGACGTGGACCGCGGCCAGCCCTTCCCGCCGGACGCCATGCGCGTCGCCCGCGGCAAGACCGCGGGCACCCAGCACGTCGCCCTTCCGCCCGGTTATCTCGACGACCTCGACGACGCCACCCCGCCCGGCCGCGACGCGGAAGCGGCGGAGTCCGGCGGCTGACTCCTCAGCGCTTCGCCGCCACCTCCACCGTCTCCGGAACGAGCAGGTTCATCTTGCGCGCGGCGGCGTAGCGCTGGCTCACGTCGTCCCAGTTCCACAGGTTCCACACCGCCTCGAAGAACTTCGCCTTCTCCGTCTTGTACTGCAGGTAGTAGGCGTGCTCCCAGGCGTCGATGACGAGCAGGGGCACCCCGGCCTGGGCGAGGTTCGACTGGTGATCGTAGATCTGGGAGGTGAGGAGCCGGCCCGCCATCGGCTCGTAGACGAGCGCGCCCCATCCGGAACCCATGATCGTCCCCGAGACCTCGTTGATCTGCTTCTGGAAGCCCTCGAAACTGCCGAAGTCGCGGACGAGGGCCTGGGCCAGCTCTCCCTTTGGCCGGCCGCCGCCCTTCGGCATCAGGTTGCGCCAGAAGAGGGAGTGCAGCACGTGGCCGGAGAGGTTGAAAGCGAGGGCTTTCTCGAGTCCGGCGATGCGCGTGAAATCGGACTTGTCGCGCGCTTCGTCGAGCTGTTCCAGCGTCTCGTTGGCCTTCTTGACGTACGTCGCATGGTGCTTGTCGTGGTGGAGCTGCATGATCTGGCCCGAGATGTGGGGCTCGAGCGCGCCGTAGTCGTAATCGAGGTCGGGCAGGATGTAGGGCATGGTCCGTTCCTTTCCGAATGCGGTCCCCTTGGTGGGGCCTATTCCCATCCTATCGGCCGCGCGCCGGGCGGGGACGAGGGCGGCGTCGAATCTCGGAGAGGTTCGCTTCGCGCGAGGCCCAGGGCCTGGAGGACGGGCGTGGCCATCGCGGTCGTGACGAGGGCCATGAGCACCATCATCGAGTAGACGGGCGGCGTGAGGACACCCAGCTCGAGGCCGGCGCCCAGGATGACCAGCTCGACCAAGCCGCGCGTGTTGAGGAGAATGCCGAGCCCCGCCGCGTCGCGCCAGCCCATTCCGGTGGCGCGCGCCGCCACCATCGATCCGCCCAGCTTGCCCCCGACGGCGGCGAGCAGGATCAAGCCGAAAGCGGACCAGGCGGCGGAGCCCTGCAGCCAACCCACGTCGAGGCGCAAGCCGGTGGACGCGAAGAACAGGGGGAGGAGGACGACTGAGGTCACCGCTTCGAGGCTCACTTCCAGCGCGTGCCGCAGGTCGTCACGCCGCGGCATCGCGATGCCGGCGAGGAAGGCGCCGAAGAGCGCGTGCACGCCGATGGCCTCCGTGACCGCCGCGCAGGCCAGCAGGCACACGACGGCCAGGGGCAGGAACGCGGCCGGCGACCGGGTCAACCGCCTCTTCAGGACCGGAGGGAGAAGGAGGAGGACCGCGGCCGCGAATACGGCGAGGAGAAGCAGGGTGCGCGCGAACGAGCTGCTTCCGGCGGCGGCCCGGACGTAGGCGGTTACCCCCGCGAGCAGGCACCAGGCGGTCACGTCGTCCACGGCCGCACAAGCGATGGCGACCACCCCGACGCGCGTCCGGGCCAGCCCGCGTTGCTCCAGGATCCGCGCGAGCACGGGGAACGCGGTCACGCTGAGGGCCACGCCCATGAACAGGGCGAAAGGGAGGGGCGAGACCTCGGGAGCGAATCGCGGCTGGATCACACCCCCCACCGCGATCCCGAGGCCGAGCGGCACGACGATGCTGACGGGGCTCGTGACGAGCGCGGTGCGGCCGGAGGCGCGCAGCATGCCCAGGTCGAGATGCAGGCCGACCAGGAACATGAAGAAGAGCAGGCCGAGATGACTGACCGCGAGCAGCACGGGGAAGGTCGCGGGAGGAAAGAGCCAGGCGGAAAGGCCGGGGGCGAGGCGTCCGAGCAGCGAAGGGCCGAGAAGAAGGCCGGCGGCGATCTCGCCGACGACGCGAGGCTGACGGAGGCGGGCCGCGAGCGCACCCACGAGGCGCGTGGCGGCGACGATGACGACGAGCTGGGACAGGAACCGTTCCGGGTCGAACACGAGCGGGCAAGCCTATACCGAGGTGGTTGTACACTCGCCTCGGAGCCGACACGATGCGACGAGCCGCGCTGATCCTCGTCTTGACCGCCAGCGCCGCCGGACGAGTGCGGGCCGGCGATCGCCAGGGCGTGTCGTTCCAGGAGGTGCTTGCCCTCGAGGCCCCGCCCCCCGATGCGCGCATCGCCTACGGCCCCGCGCCTCCGCAGCTGGGCGAGCTGTGGGTTCCGCGTGGACCCGGGCCCCATCCCGTCGCCGTCGTGATCCACGGCGGCTGCTGGTCCGCGGAGTACGGCGAGGGGCACATCCGGCCCGTCTGTGCGGCGCTCGCGCACGCGGGAGTGGCGGCGTGGTGCCTCGAGTATCGCCGCGTCGGCGACGAGGGCGGCGGCTGGCCGGGCACGTTCGCGGACGTGGGCCGCGGCGCGGACCATCTGCGGGAGATCGCCCCCTCGCATTTGGTCGACCTCACACGAGTGGTGGCCGTGGGCCACTCCGCGGGCGGGCATCTGGCGCTCTGGCTCGCGGGGCGCGCGCGGCTGCCGGCGACGGATCCGCTCCGCGGGAAGGAGCCGCTGCCGCTGCGCGGCGTGGTGGGCCTCGCACCAATCCCAGACCTCGCTCGCGCCGCGGCGGATCACGTCTGCGGCGACGCCGTCCCGTCCTTGCTCGGCGGGTTGCCCGAGGCGCAGTCCGCGCGCTACGCCGCCGCCTCGCCGATCGGACTCCTGCCCCTGGGCATACCGCAGGAGATCGTGCATGGCCGCGAGGACCGGATCGTCCCTGTCGGCCTCTCCGAGAGGTACGTCGCGGCCGCGCGCGAGAAGGGCGACGCGGCGCGGCTCGTCGTGGTCGAGGGTGCCGGGCACTTCGACCTGATCGCCCCGACCTCGAACGCCTGGCTCCGCGTGGAAGAAGCGGTGCGTACACTCTTGAAATGATGAGGCAGGAGGTGATCTCGTGATCATCGGCGCGCATTCGATCGTCTACAGCATGAGCCCCGAGGCCGACCGTGCCTTCCTCCGCGACGTCCTGAAGCTGCCCACCGTCGACGTGGGCGGAGGATGGCTGATCTTCGGCCTGCCCCCGGCGGAGGTGGCCGTGCACCCCTCGGACAGGAACGACGTCCACGAGTTCTACCTGATGTGCGACGACGTGGAGGCGTTCATCGCGAGCATGGAGAAGGCGAACATCACCTGCGGTCCCGTGCAGAACCAGGGTTGGGGGCTGCTGACGCAGGTGCGGTTGCCGGGGGGCGGACATCTGGGCGTCTACCAGCCGCGGCACGGGCGGCCGAAGGCGATGGGCGTGAAGAGCGTGCCGCGGAAGGGGGCGAAGCGCTCGGCCCCCGGCCGGCGGAAACCACAGGCGAAGAAGAAGGCGGTGGCGCGGGCGGCGAAGAGGCGCGGCCGCCCTCAGCGCTGGAAGGCGTAGGAGACCTTCAGGAAGAGCTGGCGGTCCTCACGCTCGAAGCTCTCCTCTTCCGACAGGGCACGGTTGTCGCCGTAACCCAGGAACAGCACGGTCTGCCAGTTGAGCTTGTAGGCGAAGAGGGCGGAGCCGCTGAAGGACGCGTCGCGGCGCGCGGTCTCCTTGATGAACAACGCGGGGTCGCGGCGGGTGTCGACGTACTGTGCGATCAGGCGCAGGAAGACGCGCGAAGTGAAGGTGTAAGTGGCCCGCACGCGCTCGACCTGCGCGGTGAACAGACGCCCGCCCGGCCGATCGGGGGGCTGCACGTCGAGCCAGCGGCGGCTGGTGTTGAGGCGCAGCTCGAGGTGATCGCTCGGGCGCAGCGTTCCCGAGAGACGCACGTCCGCGCCGGTTCCCGTGCGCGCGTTGGCGAAGTCGGCCTCCTGCCCCACGAATCCTTCCAGGGCGACGCCGTTGAGCCAGCGCGTCGGGCTGGCGTTGATGATGTAGTAGAGACGCCGCCGCGGAACCGTCACCGTCCCCGCACGCACGCGCGAGAAGCCGTAGCGGAAGCGCATGAACGAGTTGAACCGGCCGTCCATGCCCGCGCCGAACGAGTACTCGCGGTTGATGAGCGCGTCCGCGCGGTCCTTCTGCGCTTCCGCGATGGCAAAGGTGCGGATGCGGCGCAGGAATCCCTGCGGCCGGAAGGTGAGGCCGGTCTCCGCGTAACCGGACCGGTAGCCGACCTGCGGCACGAACCCGTTGTAGGCGCGGAACTGGTCCGAGAAATCCTTGACGTCGCCGAACCAGTCGTGGCGGCGCGTCTGGTGGCTGTACCAGAGGTCGAGCCCATGGCCGGCCAGCTTCTGGCCCGTCCATTCGTCGGCCAGGTCGGGCCGGTCGGGCGTCCGGGTGCGGCTGAAGAGGAGCTGGCCGGTCACGAGGTCGCGGTCGTTGGGCCGCCACTGGAAGTCGGGGCCGAGCACGCGGTTGTATCCGCCCCCGCGCACCTCGCGATCGGTGGCGAGCAGGCTCACGACCGAGCGGCCGATGTCGCGCCGCACGCGTCCCACCGCGACGTAGGAGCGGAAGTCCTGGTTCGCGAGGTCGGACTCGTTCGGGCCGGGAAGAACCACGCTGCCGCCGCCGCCGTCCTCGACTACCAGCCCCGTGTACGCGGCATGTCCCCGCTTGCCCGTCCCGCGCACGCCCCAGCGCGGCGACGTGATGGTGCGCGTGTAGACGGCCTGGATCGGCGAGAGGAGGAGCTCGCTGCCCTCGAGGAAGAACGGGCGCTTCTCGGGGAAGAAGAGCGCGAAGCGCTCGTTGGCCCCGATCTGCGCGACGTCGGATTCGATCTGCGAGAAGTCGGGGTTGATCGTCGCGTCCACGGCCGCGCTGGCGTTGGGGATCCACTTGAGGTCGCCGCCGACGTGCCCCCGGAGGCGTCCGCTGACCAGCGGCGTGCCCAGCCCGTCGCGCGGGGTCGCCATCTCGCTGGTGTTCACGTAGGGCGCGACGACGACGTGGCCGCCGGTGGGCAACGACGTGAGGCCGGTCATGGTGTTGAAGCGGCAGACGAAGCAGTTCCCGCCGCGCGGGAGGCGGGTGCTCATCATCTGCGTGCGGTATTGGCGCGGGTAATTGCGATAGAGCATGACGCCCCAGGTCATGGGATCGGCCTTCGGGTAGCGCAGGGACGAGAACGGGATCCGCATCTCGAGCGTCCAGCCGGTCGCGGTGACGCGCGCCGCCGCCTGCCAGAAGAAGTCGGGGGAGACGTCCTCGTTGCCGTTGACGTCGTCGATCACGCCGTCGAATTGCACGCCGCGCGGGTTCACCAGGAACTCCACGCCCGTCTTGCCGTCGTGGCGCGTGTCGAGGATGACCCCGGCGTAGTCCGTGTCACCGCCGAAGCTGTCGCGGTCGGTGAGGGGCGCGCGCATCTGGCGTGGATCGGGATCCTGGAACTCGAAAGCGGCGTAGAAGTACCGCTCGTCGTAGGCCACGTAGCCGACGTTCTTCACCGGAGGGGGAACGTTGTCGCCGGGGTTGGTCTCGAACCACGTCTCGACCGGCGGGATCCCCTTCCATCCCGGGTCGTCCAGTTTCGCGTCGATGGTGATCGCTCCTCGCGCGCGGACGATCTGGATCTCCGGAGGGGGCGGGGGCGACGGCGAGGGATCGGCGGCCTGGGTCGCGACGGCAAGAGCCAGCGACGCCGTGGCATTCAAAGCGATGGACACCGCACGCGCACGCGACCGGGGCATTACGGTATTTAACGCTCGGCGCGCGGAGAGCGTTGCCTCAAAAGGTGTGAAAGGGGGTCAGGCCTGGAGGGAGGCCACGAATCCTTCGACGCCGCCCCCCTCGAACTCGAGGTCCGGGAAGAGCAGGCGATAGCGGTTCTCGACCTCCTCGTTCTGGCCGAGCTCGACGAGGCGCACGCGCGGAGGCCGGCGCCGGCCGCGGTGCGCGCGCAGGAGCATGGCCCGGATGGCCACGTCCTCCGGAGGCATCGAATACCCGATGACGATCCACTCGTCCGCGGTGCGCAGCGCCTCGAGGGCGGAGTGCCAGATGGTCAGGAGGTTCGGGTT
>QHVP01000219.1:6588-24740 GCA_003222295.1 Acidobacteriota bacterium
ATATCCGCAGACGCAGCTCGCCGCGCGCCAGGGGGCGGGGTCCGAGACCTGCCGCCCGCCGTCTCCGCGGAAGATCGTGCGCGCGGGATCGATGTAGATGTGGTCGCACAGCGGGCAGCGCAGCCAGTCCAGCGAGCCGTGAAGCTTGTAGAGGCCGAGCCAGGGCGAAGCGGGACGGGACTGGGTGGCGGCCGCGTCCGGGCTGTCCACCGCCCGCCAGCTCAGGCCGAAGTCGATCAGGTCCGGGATCTCCCGGACGTTGAGCCGCGCGTACAGGCGCTGCTCGATCACCACGTCGTAGTTGGTGGTGATGATGCTGAGACGGCCCTCGCCTCCCCGCGCCCGGTCGTGCATCCAGTCGACGAAGCGGAGCAGCACGTCCTCGTTCGCGTCGGCGCGATCGCGCACGGTCGGCTCCGCCAGCACCTCCGCGATGGCACGCTCCAGCAAGGCACGCAAGCGGTCGAGGCCCGCCAGGTCGAGGTCGGGCTGGGGCGCGTTGCCCGCGCTCAACAGATGGTCGACGAGGGAAAGCAGGTCGGTGATGAGCGGCGGCTCCGCCTCGTCCTCGAACAGCGCGGGCATGAAGCGCGACAGCAGCTGTTGCAGCTCGCGGTGGGTGGCCGCGGCCCCCTCCCGCGAACGGCCGGCGCGGGCATGGCGGAAGAGGACGCGTCGCTTCAGCCGGCGCAGGACCTCGGGCAGGATCTCCGCCGTCATGGGGAATCCGAAGGGCCGGGAGGCTCCGGCGCCCAGGAAGAGGACCGTACGCGTGGCCTCGGTCATCGCGTCAGTCGGAGGTGCGCTCTCCCCGGGCGCGCGCGGCCTCGGGATCGGCGGCGCGGGCGGCGGAGAAGGCTTCCAGCACCGACCGCACGCGCGGGTGGCTCGCGCTGATCGCGTCGAGCGAAGCGCGGTCCAGCTCCAGGATCTCGCAGGCGGCGGCGGCGGTGACGGTCGCGCTGCGCGGACGGCCGGAGAGGGTGGAGATCTCCCCGAAGAAGGACCCCTCCCCCAAGGCGCCCACGGGCACGCTGCGGCGGTCCGGACCGCGCACGAACACCTTCACCCGGCCCGTCGTGAGGATGAAAACGCTCTGGCCCGGCTCGCCTTCCGTGATGATGACGGCTCCCGGCTCGAAGGTCAGGAGCTTGAGGCCGTGGATGAAGGCCAGCAGCTCCTCCTCGCTGAAATCCTCGAAGAGGGGATTGGCCAGCAGTCCCGGCCGGTAGGCTCTGAGGGCGGGGCCCTCGGCGGGAGCGGCGGGCGTCTCCGCCGCCTGCACTCGGCTCACGCTGTCGCGGACGAGGTCCACGAGCCAGCCGTGGAAGCGGTCGTCCGTCACCGCGCGCGGCCGAGCGGTGGGCGCGGCCGGGGCGGGAACGGGGCGCGGCGTCTCGGGGTCAGGGGCAGCTTCGGCGCGGAGGAGGGGGGCGAGGTTCACCACCTCCACGTTGCGGCGCTGGACCTGCTCGATCTTCTTGAGTATGGCGACGGCCTTGTCGGCGAAGCCTTCGCGCGCCAGCTCGTCGGCCAGGCCGATCAGGATCGCGATGGCGTCCTGGTCCTTGCCCGCCTTGAGCAGCACGTCGGCCAGGCGCAGGCGCATGCGCGGATCCCAGCGGCTCTCGCCGAAATGGGACTCGAGGACCTCGATGGCCTTGCGGCGCGTGCCGGAGTCGGGCAGGGGGACCGCGCGCACGGCCGCGACCTCCGGGCTGCTCGCGCGCTCGATGTACGAGGTCTCCAGCACGTCGCGTACGCGCGCGTGCGTGCGCGCGATCGAGTCGAGGGTCGGACGATCCAGCTCCAGGAGCTCGCAGGCGCTGGCGGCGACGACGGTGGCGCTGCGCGGACGGCCGGAGAGGCTCGAGATCTCGCCGAAGAAGTCGCCTTCCACCAGCGTGGCCACCTCGAAGTTGCGGCGGTCGGGATTGCTGACGAAGACCTTCACGTGGCCCGTGGTGAGGGTGAAGAGGCTCTGCCCCGGCTCGCCCTCGGTGACCAGGATGTCGCCCGGCTCGCAGGTGTGGAGGCGGAGGCCCCGCACGATCGCGAGCAGCTCCTCGTCGGAGAGGTCCTTGAACAGGCGGGAGGCCACCATGCGTCGCGCGAGGTCGAGTACGCGCGCGCGATCCCTTTCCACCGGGGGTTCGTGCGGTTCGGGCGGGGGTGGACGGTGAAGGACGTCCTCGACGATGTCGAGGAGCTGGTGGTGGAAGGCGTCGTCCGACATCAATTCTTCGGCCGTGGCCCCGACGGCCGCGGCCGGCGGCGTCTCGGAATGGCCTTCGGCGCTCTCCGGGGCCACCGTGGGCGTGACCGCCGGCGTGACGGGCGCGGAGACGGCTACGGCTTCGAGCGGCGCGACGTCAGCGGCGAGCGGAGCCTCGGGCCCGACGGCTGGGGCCTCGGCGGCGGGAGCGGGCGGAGTTTCATTGCCCTCCTCGGCGCCCGGGAGGGACGCGAGGAAACGCCACAGCGCGCGCCGGATCCTCTTGCCCACGCCGGCCTGTCCGCTCACGGGTCCGAGGCCGGCATCGGCGGCCTCGGTCTCGTCCTCCGCGGCGGATGCCTCGAGCAGAGGAGAGGCCGGCATGGGGGCGGAGTCCGGAAGGAGGGCGGCGAGGAGGTCCGGCGCCACGTCGATCGCCTCGACGGTCGCCTCCATGGGCGCGCCCTCGTCCTCGATCGGTTCTGCCGTCGCCTCTATTTCGACGTCGCGCGCCCCCTCCGGCTCGAGCTCGAGCGGCGCGCTCTCCGGAAGGTCCGGCTCCAGCTCCTCTGCGGGCAGGATGAGGTCCGGGGCGTCGCCGAACTCTTCGATGCCGAACACGGGCAGCGCCGCTCGCGGCCGGGAGGGCAGCTCGGCCACACGCCTCTGCTGGTGGACCAGCTTCTCGAGCCGCTCCGCGATGTCCGCGCGGCCCGGCTGCACGCGGTCCACACGCTTGAGGATCGCGACCGCCTTGGCCACGAAACCGTCGCGCGCGAACTCGTCGGCCAGTCCGAGCAGGACCGGTACCGCCTCCTCGATCCGGCCGGCCTGCATCAACAGGTCGGCGAGCTGGAGTCGCACGGCCACCGGGGGGGCCAGGCGCCCCTGGAGCTGCCGCCGCAACGTCTCGATGGCCTTGCCCCGCTTCCTCTGTGCGATCAGCTCGCCGATGTCGGCGTCGAGGGGCGTGTTGAGCCAGTCCAGGGGCATCGGGATCTCGGGCCAGGCGCCACGCCTCGGATACCGATGCACGCATCCCCGAGGAAGGCGGTGGAGCGCTGGGCGAAAAGGCTACGTCCCGCGGAGGAGCGGGTCAAAGCCATACTTGACTTAAAAGTACAGATTCGATAACTTGGAAGAGAATCTGCCGGGTCTTCCAAGGAGCCTCCGTGAAGCAGGACGCCACCACCTCCGAAATCATCGAACGCGAGTACCGCGCCGGCTTCGTCACCGACATCGAGTCGGAGAACATCCCGGCCGGCCTCAGCGAGGACGTCGTCCGCCTGATCTCGACCAAGAAGAACGAGCCCCAGTGGCTCCTCGACTGGCGTCTAAAGGCCTACCGCCATTGGCTCACCATGACCGAGCCGAGCTGGCAGAACGTCCATTACCCGCCGATCGATTACCAGTCCATCGTCTACTACTCCGCGCCCAAGCAGGCGAAGAAGGGGCCGAAAAGCCTGGCCGAGGTCGACCCCAAGCTGCTCGCGACGTACGAGAAGCTCGGCGTGCCGCTGCACGAGCGGGCGCGCCTGGCCGGGGTGGCCGTGGACGCGGTGTTCGACAGCGTCTCCGTCGCCACCACCTTCCGCGCGAAGCTGGAAGAGGTCGGGGTCATCTTCTGCTCGTTCTCGGAAGCGGTGCAGAACCATCCCGAGCTCGTGAAGAAGTGGCTGGGCTCGGTCGTCCCCTATACGGACAACTTCTTCGCCACCTTGAACTCGGCCGTCTTCTCCGACGGCAGCTTCTGCTACATCCCCAAGGGCGTGCGCTGCCCGATGGAGCTGTCCACGTACTTCCGCATCAACACCGCCAACACGGGGCAGTTCGAGCGGACCCTGATCGTGGCCGAGGAGGGCTCGTACGTGAGCTACCTCGAGGGCTGCACCGCGCCCATCCGCGACGAGAACCAGCTCCACGCCGCCGTGGTCGAGCTGGTCGCCCTCGATCGCGCGCAGATCAAGTACTCGACGGTGCAGAACTGGTATCCCGGGGACAAGAACGGCAAGGGCGGCATCTACAACTTCGTGACCAAGCGCGGGAAGTGCCAGGGCCAGGGCTCGAAGATCTCCTGGACGCAGGTGGAGACGGGGTCCGCGATCACCTGGAAGTACCCGAGCTGCATCCTGCAGGGCGACGACTCCATCGGCGAGTTCTACTCGGTGGCCGTCACCAACAACCATCAGCAGGCGGACACCGGCACCAAGATGATCCACATCGGGAAGAACACGCGCTCGACGATCGTCTCCAAGGGCATCTCCGCCGGCCACGGGCAGAACACCTACCGCGGCCTCGTGAAGATCGGCAAGAACGCGGAGAACGGCCGCAACTACTCGCAGTGCGACTCCCTGCTCGTCGGGGACAAGTGCGGCGCGCACACCTTCCCGTACATCGAGGTGCTGAACTCCTCGGCCCAGATGGAGCACGAAGCGTCGACGTCCAAGATCGGCGAGGACCAGATCTTCTATTTCCAGCAGCGGGGCATCTCCGCCGAGGACGCCGTGAGCATGATCGTGAACGGCTTCTGCAAGGAAGTGTTCAAGGAGCTGCCCATGGAGTTCGCGGTGGAGGCGCAGAAGCTGCTCGGCGTGAGCCTCGAGGGCTCGGTCGGGTAAACAGGGATGGTACAGGAAGACTCCATGCTCGAAGTGAAGGACCTCCACGCCTCCGTGGGGGGCAACACGATCCTCCGCGGCGTGAACCTCAGCGTTCCCGCCGGGGAGGTCCACGCCATCATGGGACCCAACGGGTCGGGCAAGAGCACGCTCGCCCACGTGCTGGCCGGCCGCCCCGGGTACGAAGTCACCAAGGGCGTGGTGCGCTACAAGGGCAGGGACCTCCTGGCCATGAGCCCGGAAGAGCGCGCGCGCGAGGGCGTCTTCCTCGCCTTCCAGTACCCGGTCGAGATCTCCGGCGTCAGCAACGTCTACTTCCTGAAGGCCGCGGCCAACGCGATCCGCAAGCATCGCGGCCAGCCGGAGCTGGACGCGATCGACTTCCTCGCCCTCGTGAAGGAGAAGGCCAGGGTCGTGGCCATCGACGAGTCGCTGATCAAACGGCCCGTCAACGAAGGCTTCTCCGGGGGCGAGAAGAAGCGGAACGAGATCTTCCAGATGGCGGTCCTCGATCCCGCCCTCGCCATCCTGGACGAGACGGACTCCGGCCTCGACATCGACGCCCTGCGCATCGTCGCCGCCGGTGTGAACCAGCTCCGCTCGCCGGAGCGGGCGATGGTTCTCGTCACGCATTACCAGCGTCTGCTCGACTACATCGTCCCCGACGTGGTGCACGTCCTCCTGGACGGCCGCATCGTGAGGTCGGGCGGCAAGGACCTCGCCCTCGAGCTCGAGAAGAAGGGCTACGAGTGGCTGGAGGCCCCGGCGGGATCGCGATGACCACGGCCGCGCAGGCGAAGGCGTTCCCGGCCGAGGTCGTGCGCTGGCGCGAGGAGTTCGAATCCTTTCGCGCGGGTCTTCCTCGTGAAGAACCGGAGTGGCTCCGCGCCCTGCGGACGACGGGCATGGGAAGGTTCGAGGAGCTCGGCTTCCCGACTACCCGGCAGGAGGACTGGCGGCACACGAGCGTGGCTCCGATCGCGCGGACCGAGTTTCAGCGCCCGCCGGCCACAGCCAGCGTGGCTGACCTCGCCGTGCTCGACACGCTGGACTTCGGCCACGCCTTCGCGCGCCGCCAGCTCGTGTTCGTGAACGGCCGCTACGCGCCGGAATTCTCCTCCGCGGAGACGGCGGACGGCCTGCACATCCGCAGCCTGCGCGAGGTGTTGGAGCGCGAGCCCCAGCTCGTGCAGCCGTACCTCGACCGGCAAGCCAGCGGGCCCGGCCGCCCGTTCGCGGCCCTCAACTCCGCCTTCCTCGACGACGGCGCCTTCATCTCCGTCCCCGAGGGCACGGTGCTCGCCGAGCCCATCCACGTCGTGTTCCTCTCCGCGCCGGGCGCGCAGCCCACGGCCAGCCATCCGCGCGTGCTCGTGCGGGCGGGCCGGAAGAGCCAGGCCACGATCATCGAGAGCTACGGCGGGCCGGCGGACGCGGTGTACTTCACCAACGCCGTGTCCGAGATCACGCTCGAGGACGGCGCCGTCGTCGACCACTATCGGCTCCAGCGCGAGAGCGCGCGCGCCTTCCACATCGGCACGCTCTGCGCGGTCCAGGGCCGGGCCACCCGCTTCGCCTCGCATGCGATCTCCCTGGGGGCCTCGCTCAGCCGCCTGGACATCCGCCAGGTCTTCGCGGGCGAGGGCGGCGAGTGCGTGCTGAACGGACTCTTCCTCGGCGGCGACCGCCAACACATGGACACGCACACCTGGGTGGACCACGCCCAGCCGCACTGCTCGACGCGCGAGCTCTACAAGGGGATCGTGGACGACCAGGCGCGCGGCGTGTTCGTGGGCCGCATCCTCGTGCGCCCGGGCGCGCAGAAGACGGATGCCATCCAGACCAACAAGAACCTCATCCTCTCGCGCGAGGCGCTCGTGGACAGCCTGCCCCAGCTCGAGATCCTGGCCGACGACGTGAAGTGCAAGCACGGCTCCACCACCGGCCAGCTCGATCCGCTGGCCCTGTTCTACCTGCGCTCGCGCGGCATCGGTGAGGGCGCGGCGCGGGCCCTGCTCACGTACGCGTTCGCGAGCGACGTAATCCAGCGCATCGGAGTGGAAGAGCTGCGCGCGGGGCTGACCGAGCACCTGCAGAGGTGGCTGCCCGGGTCCGTGGACATGGAGGCGGCGGTATGAGCACGGCGGCGGAGACGAAGCGGGCCAAGAGCATCGAGGCCTTCCTGGACGTGGCCGCGCTGCGCCGCGACTTCCCCATCCTGACCCAGACCGTCCATGGGCATCCGCTCGTCTACCTGGACAACGCGGCCAGCGCGCAGAAGCCGCGAACGGTGATCGAGGCGGAGGAGCGCGCCTACGCGGAGTACTACTCGAACATCCATCGCGGCGTGCATTCCTTGTCGATGAAGGCGACGGACGCCTACGAGGCGGCCCGGGTCAAGGCCCAGAGGTTCGTGGGGGCGGCCTCGGTGAAGGAGACGATCCTCACCAGCGGGACCACCGCCGGCATCAACCTCGTGGCCCAGACCTACGGGCGGCGCAATGTGGGCCCGGGAGACGAGGTCCTCATCACGGGGCTCGAGCACCACTCGAACATCGTGCCCTGGCAGATGCTGTGCGAGGAAAAAGGCGCGAAGCTGCGGGTGGCTCCCCTCGACCAGGAGGGCCAGGTCGTCATGGAGCAGTTCGAGCGGCTGCTGTCCCCGCGCACGAAGATCGTGGCCGTGGCCCACGTGTCGAATGCGCTGGGCACGGTGAACCCCGTCCGCCGCATGGCCGAGCTCGCGCACGCGAAGGGAGCGATCATCCTGGTGGACGGCGCGCAGGCGGCGCCGCACCTGGCCGTGGACGTGAAGGCGCTGGACGTGGACTTCTACGTCCTCTCCGCGCACAAGATCTATGGCCCGTCGGGCGTCGGCGTTCTTTACGGCCGGCAGGCATTGCTGGAGGCCATGCCGCCGTGGCAGGGCGGCGGGGACATGATCCTGTCCGTCACCTTCGAGAAGACGACCTACAACGAGCTGCCCTACAAGTTCGAGGCGGGCACGCCCAACATCGCGGGCGTGATCGGCTTCGGGGCCGCTCTCGACTACGTGACCGCGATCGGGCTCGACCGCATCGCCGCCCACGAGCACGGCCTGCTGACCCATGCCACGCGGCGCCTGTGATGGACGGAGTCCATCCGCACGACCTGGGCACGGTGCTGGACTACGAGGGCGTGGCCGTGCGCACGGGCCATCACTGCGCGCAGCCGGTGATGGAGCGTTACGGAGTGCCGGCGACGGCGCGCGCCTCCCTGGCCTTCTACAACACGACGGACGAGATCGACGTGCTGGTCAAGGGACTGCACAAGGTGCGCGAGGTGCTCGGGGCGTGATGGCGACGATTCAAGTCCGGCTTATCAAGTCAGGGGGGGCACTCACGCCATATTCGCGATGGGCGTTCGCGACCCCCCCTGAAACCCCCCTCGCAACGCGCCGCGCTGCGCGCGCCGCCTTGCTCTGCGGTTGGGTTGCCCATGTCTGATCTACGCGACCTGTACCAAGAGGTCATCTTGGATCACTCCAAGAGACCTCGGAATTTTCGGGAGCTTCCGGAGGCGAACTACCGCGCGGACGGGTACAACCCGCTCTGCGGGGATCGCGCGACCGTCTTCGTGCGCCTCGACGGCGACCGCGTGGCCGACGTCGCCTTCAAGGGGTCGGGCTGCTCGATCTCGACCGCTTCCGCCTCGATGATGACGGAGAGCGTCAAGGGCAAGAGCCGTGAAGAGGTGGAGCGGCTCTTCACGCGGTTCCACGAGCTCGTCACGGGATCGCCGGACAAGAAGGATCAGGCGGCCGTGCCCGAGCTGGGCAAGCTGGCCGTGTTCTCGGGCGTGTGCGAGTTTCCCGTGCGCGTGAAGTGCGCGTCGCTGCCCTGGCACACGCTCAAGGCCGCGCTGGAGGGAGACGCGGTGCCCGTCTCGACGGAGCTGTCGGAGTCGAGCAGCGGGGACGGCGGGGGGAAGGCACGATGAGGGAAGAAGTCGTCCTCGAGCGCGACGTCGACGTCACCGCGATCCCGTACGGGGACCGCATCAGCCTGCAGAAAGGGCACCCCGTCATCATCACGCAGGCCCTGGGCGGCTCCTACACCCTGGTGACCATGCAGGGCTACATGGTGCGCCTGGACGGACCGGACGCGGACGCCATCGGCAAGGAGCCGCAGGCGCCGCCGACCGCGGAGGAGGTGGCGAGCAAGAGCCTGGGCGATCTCGTCTGGGACCAGCTCCGGACCTGCTACGACCCCGAGATCCCCGTCAATATCGTGGAGCTGGGGCTCGTGCACTCCGCGGAGGTCACGGACCTTCCCGAAGGCGGCAAGAAGGTGGCGGTGCGATTCACGCTCACCGCCCCCGGCTGCGGCATGGGCGACGTGCTGCGGCAGGACATCGAGGGCAAGCTGCAACGCCTGGCCGAGGTGAAGGAGGTCGACGTCCAGGTCCAGCTCGATCCGCCGTGGGATCAGACCAAGATGTCCGACGCCGCCCGCCTGCAACTGGGGCTCATGTGAAGCTGACGACGCAGGAGGAATACGGGCTCCGCTGTCTCCTGCGCCTCGGGCGCGAGGACGCCGGATGCGCCGGGCTGGCTTCGTGCTGAGCACCCGCGGCAAGGAGGGCGGCTACACGCTGGCCCGCACCCCTGTGCAGATCAACGTCGGTGAGGCGCTAGCCGCGCTGGGTGGCCGCCTCTTCGACTCGCGTTTCTGCGAGCGCCACTCCGGCAGCGTGCTCCTGTGCACCCACAGTCCCGACTGCTCGATCCGGTCGGTGTGGCGCGTGCTACAGGACGTCGTGGACGGCGTGCTTGCGCACATGACGCTGAAGGATCTCCTGCGTTCCGAGCGGGAGGTCACCGCCTCCGTGAGCCCGCACGCCGTCCCTTTGACCGTCCTCTCCCCCACCCGCCGCGCCGGCTGATCGGCCGCCGCCGTGGGGCGAGTCGCCCCTTGTCTCAGAGCGCGCCCATGTGGGGCGCCTTGGGCTGCGACACCTCGCGCACGACCTCGGCCGTCTTCCGGCCGGACATGCTGCGGGCGATGTCCGCCTGGGCCACGATGCCGCACAGGGCCCCGCTGGCATCCACGACGAGCATCCGGCGGACCTGGTTCTGCTCGAGCAGGGCGAGGCAGGCGTCGATGCCTTCGTCCTCGGCGATGGTGATGCAACCTTGGGTCATGCAGTCCGCCGCCGTCATGTCCAGCGGATTGAGCTGCTGGGCCACCGTCCGGCAGACGATGTCGCGATCGGTGATCACGCCCACCGGCTTCATCACGCCATTGCTCTGGACCACCGGGATCTCGCCGCAGTCGTGCTCCACCATCAGGCGCGCGACCTCCCCGAGGTCCGTGTCCGGTACGCAACATGCAGGGTCCACCGTCATGATGTCCTTGACCTTCATATGAGTCCTCCTCCGCATTTGTGCAGCAAATATCCCGCCAATCCCCCGCGCCGATGACCGGGCTCATCATCGGACGTTCTGGCACCCTGCTTGCACCTGGGGTACGGGTCCCTGCGGCTCGGGCATTCGAGTCGCAGACTCCCCAAGGAGGCGTATCAATGTCGTTGTGCAAATCGCTCCTCATAGGCGTTGCCATCCTCGCTCTGGCGGCTTCCCTTTCCGCCCAGAGCTCGACTGCCGGCACCGAGACCATCACGGGCACCGTCGTCTCGTCCGGGCCCGCCCTCGTGGTCATCGACACCGATGCCGGCCGGAAGACGTTCGTCGTGGACACCGACTCGACCGTACCGTCCAACCTGGCCGCGGGTTCCCGCGTGACCGTCGACTTCAATCGGCTGTCGGACGATCGGATGCACGCGGCGACCGTCGCCCTGCTCGGGACGGAGCCCATCACCAGCACCGCCACCACCGCTCCGCCGTCGATGGGGCCCGCGCAGACCGTGACCGGGACCGTCATCTCGTTCGCACCTGGCCTCCGACGTGACCGTCGGCTCCCGGGCCACCGTCGAGTACCGCACGTTGAGCGGCGGCCGCCTGCACGCCGGCGACGTCACGATGGCGATGGCCGCCCAGCCCTACGCCACCACCCCGATGGCCGCGGCACCCGCCCCGGCCCGTGTACGGACGGCGTCGGCGCTGCCGCAAACCGCCAGTGACCTGCCACTCGTGGGCCTGGTGGGGTTGATCGCCCTCGCGGGCGCCGTCGGCGTCCGCGTCGCGCGCCACACCGCCTGAGAACAGCCGTGCGTGGGCCGGGCCGGCGGCACCTCTCGTCCCTCCTGGACCGGAGCCTCTTCGGGCTCGCAGCACTCTGCCTGGGCGCCTGCCTCTGGGCCTACGGCGAGTCCGCGCTCTATGCGAGGTCGCAGGACCGCCGGCTCGACCACGCCCTGCGGGAGGGATCCGCGCTCGCGGGTCCTTCCCGCACCCCGGTCGAATCAGACGCGGCGCGCGCGGCGCCGTCGACCCTCCCCGCATTGCCCGGCGAACTCGTCGGCCGCCTGGAAGCGCCGCGCCTCGGCTTGCGCGTCATCGTCGCGGAAGGCATCGCCACCGCGACCCTTCGGCATGCCGTGGGTCACGTGCCCGGGACGGCCCTGCCCGGGCAGAAGGGCAACGTCGCTCTCGCCGGCCATCGCGACCTGGCCTTCCGTCGCCTGCGTGACGTGCGCGAGGGCGACACCATGCGCCTCGTGACGCCTGGCGGCTCCTACGATTACGTGGTGGAATCGGCCGCGGTTGTGAGCCCCCAGCGCGCCGACCTTCTCGATCCGACTCCGCAGCCGACGCTCACCCTCGTGACGTGCTATCCGTTCTTCATGGTGGGCCCCGCGCCGCAACGCTTCGTGGTACGGGCACGACTCCTCGGCCCTTCGGCGGACTGACCTCCTCATGGGGCGCCGGCGCGTTGCTTGCACACTCCCGGCGGGGTGACCGGAGAGGCCGCTCCGAGGAGGAACAATGAGGCAGAAACTGCAATTGTCGCTCCCCACGCTCGCCTCCGTGGCCGCCACCCGCGGACTGCTCGGCGTGGGCGCCGGCCTGCTCCTTTCGGACAAGCTGGCCCGCAAGCGACGGCGGAGGATGGGCTTCGCCCTTCTCGGCCTTGGGATCGCCACTACGATCCCCCTCGCCCTGCGCGTCATGGGGTCGAGGTAGGCGCGCCCGCGAGCGCCGCGCGCGATAGGCTATCGCTCGCGTCCTTTCCCTTCGCAAATGGCTTGGGGGTAGTTTGTAAGGAGGCTCCTGGCCGGGTCTGACCGCCAGGCCCCAAGGAGGATTCACATGCCGGAAAGGGCAACCATCAGGCACGGAGCGCGGTCCACCAAGCAGGCGATCGCCATCGGCTTGTCCAAGGCGCGGCGTTCCGGTGTCGCCCTGCCGCCGCCGAAGACGGGAATGAGGAAGACGCGTGAGAGCGCGGCGCGGGCCTACCGCCACGGGCGCAGCCTACGCTCGCAGCGGCCGTCAGCGCGCCGATCGCGTGCGGTGAAGGCGGCGCTCCGTCACGAGGGGCGGCGCTCCGCCGCCCGCAAGGCGGCACGCACCCGGACCAAGAATCGCTGAGCCCGCGGGCGGCGCCGCCAGACATCGCAGAGACTCCATGGACCACCCGCCGCGGCGGCTGCCCGTCGGAGCGGAGATCCTGCCGTCCGGCGGAGCGCACTTCCGCGTGTGGGCTCCGCGCCGGCGCTCGGTCGAGGTCGTCCTCGAAGGCGGCCGCACGCCGTTGTCCGCGGAAGGTACAAGTACCGTCTCGACGGCGGCGAGAGCTTCCCCGACCCCGCTTCGCGCTTCCAGCCGGAAGGACCGCACGGCCCTTCCCAGGTGGTCGATGCCGCGGCCTACGCGTGGCGCGTCCGCGCAGGGAAGGGTCTCTCACTGCCCGGACAGGTCGTCTACGAGATGCACGTGGGCACGTTCACGACCGAGGGCACGTGGGAGGCGGCACGGCGCGAGCTGCCCGCGCTCCGTGAGCTGGGGATCACCGTGGTCGAGGTCATGCCCGTGGCCGATTTCGCCGGGCGCTTCGGCTGGGGCTACGACGGCGTCGACCTGTTCGCGCCCACGCACCTCTACGGCTCCCCGGACGCCATGCGCGCTTTCGTGGACGAGGCGCACGGGCAGGGGATGGGCGTGATCCTCGACGTCGTCTACAACCACCTCGGACCCGAAGGCAACTATCTGCCGCAGTTCTCGGAGCGCTACTTCACCGACGAGTACGGCACGGAGTGGGGTCAACCCTTCAACTACGACGGCGAGGACAGCGCGCCCGTGCGGGAGCTCGTCGTCGCGAACGCGGCCTACTGGATCGCGGAGTTCCGCCTCGACGGCCTCCGTCTCGACGCCACCCAGAGCATGCACGACGCCTCGCCGGAGCACGTCCTCGCCGCCATCGCCCGCGAGGCACGACGGGCGGCCGGCGAGCGCTCCGTCATCCTGATCGCGGAGAACGAGCCGCAGGAGACGCGGCTCGTGCGGCCACCGCAAGAGGGCGGCTACGGCATCGACGCCCTCTGGAACGACGACTTCCACCACAGCGCGATGGTGGCCCTGACCGGCCGCCGCGAGGCCTATTACACCGACTACCGCGGAGCTCCCCAGGAGTTCGTCTCTGCCATGAAGTACGGTTACCTCTATCAGGGGCAGCGCTACCGTTGGCAAGGGAAGCGCCGGGGGACGCCGACGCTTGGCCGGCCGCGGCCGGCCTTCGTGACCTTCATCCAGAACCACGATCAGGTGGCCAACTCCGCCCGCGGTGTCCGTGGACACGCGCTGACCAGCCCCGGCAAGTGGCGCGCGCTCACGACCCTGATGCTGCTCTCCCCGGGCACGCCCATGCTCTTCCAGGGCCAGGAGCATTCGTCGTCCAAGCCGTTCCTGTTCTTCGCGGACCACCAGGGTGATCTCTCGACGGCGGTGCGCGCGGGACGCCGGATCTTCCTGTCCCAGTTCCGCAGCCTCGCCTTGCCCGAGTGGTCGACCTCCGTTCCCGATCCGTCCGATCCCGCGACGTTCGAGCGTTGCCGGCTCGACCATGCCGAGCGTGACCGACATCCGGAGGCCTGGGCCCTGCATCGCGATCTCATCCGCCTGCGCCGGGAGGACAGGGCGAAGACGGCCTCGACGGTGCGGTGCTCGGCGCGCACGCGTTCGTGGTGCGTTTCTTCGGCCCCTCCGGCGACGATCGGCTGCTCGTGGTGAACCTCGGCGCGGATGAGCACTTCACCCCCGCGCCCGAGCCGCTCCTGGCCCCGCCGGAGGGAAGGCTGTGGACGGTCCGCTGGTCGAGCGAGGCACGGGCCTACGGCGGGAGCGGGACTTTCCCCCCCGACTCCGCGGACGGCTGGCGTCTGCCCGGCGAGGCGGCCGTGTTCCTCGCCCCATCGTCGGAAGCCAGGGAGCCCCCGGGCGAGCCATGGCCGGAGGTCGGCCGGGACCGCACGCGCGGCGCCCGTGGAGACAAGAGGAAGGCATGAAGGAAGTCGTCCGCCGTTACCCGTGGCCCGGCGGGGAAGGCTCCGGCTGGGCCGACCTGCTCACGAGGGAGTGGCTGGTCACCAACGGTCTCGGCGGCTACGCTTCGGGCACGGTCTGCGGCGTACCCACGCGCCGCTTCCACGGACTCCTCGTGGCGTCCCTGCCCGCGCCCCTCGGACGCACGATGATGCTCAACGACGTCGCGGCCGAGGTCTACCTTCCGGACGGGAGGTGTCATCGCCTGGGGGGCGAGGAGCACGAAGAAACCTCCACGCCGCTGCCGGGCACGGAATACCTGAAGGAGTTCCGCCTCGATGCGGGCCTGCCCGTCTGGATCTTCAGCATCGGCTCCTCCCTGATCGAGAAGCGCGTGGTCCTTCCCTACCGGCAGAACACCGTCCACGTGCACTACCGCAACGCCGGCGGCGAAGTGCCGGAGCGCCTGCGCCTGCGGCCGCAGGTCCACTTCCGGCCGCACGAGGCGCCCCTGGAGCACACCAGCAAGGAGCCGTACGTCCTGACCGCGGTGGAGCGGCGCTACGAGATCTCGGCCGGGGCGCACCTGCCCACCTTGCGGCTGAGCGTGCAGGGATCGGCCTCGACGTTCACCCATGACCCGACCTCGAGCCCCGAGCTCCTCTTCCGCGTCGAGGAAAGCCGCGGCTACGACGCACGCGGGACGCTGTGGTGCCCCGGGCACTTCGAGGTGCTGCTCGCCCCAGGCCAGGAGGTCACCCTGTCCGGCTCCACGGAACGCTGGGAGGCGATCCTCGCCCTCCAGCACCGCGAGGTGCTGGAGTTCGAGCACACGCGGCGCCATTTCCTGCTCGACTCCGGGCGCACGCCCGACGACGACCCGGTGGCGGCGGACCTCGCGGTCGCGGCCGACCAGTTCGTCATCACGCCCGCGGGCCGCGTCCAGGACGTCGCGCGCGCCCGCGCCATCGGCGACGACGTGCGCACCGTGATCGCCGGGTACCACTGGTTCACGGACTGGGGCCGCGACACGATGATCTCTCTGGAGGGCCTCACCCTGGTCACCGGACGACACCAGGAGGCGGAGTGGATCCTCCGCACGTTCGCCCACTACGTGCGCGACGGCCTCATCCCCAACATGTTCCCGGAGGGCGAGAGCCGGGGCCTCTACCACACCGCCGATGCCACGATCTGGTTCTTCCACGCCATCGCGCGCTACGTCGCCGTCACCGGGGACCGCAACACCCTGCGTACGTCCCTGCCCATCCTCCTGGACATCGTCGAGCATCACGTGAAGGGCACGCGCTTCGGCATCGGCGTCGATCCCGCCGACGGCCTCCTGCGCCAGGGCCAGGAGGGCTACCAGCTCACCTGGATGGACGCCAAGGTGGACGGCTGGGTGGTCACGCCGCGCCGCGGCAAGGCGGTCGAGATCAACGCGCTCTGGTACAACGCGCTCCGCCTCCTCGAAGGCTGGACGCGGGAGGAGAGTCGCGCGGAGGACGCGGCGCGCCTGGGCGCGCTGGCCGATCGCGCCTATCGAAGCTTCAACGAGCGCTTCTGGTACGCCGAGGGCGGTTACCTCTACGACGTGGTGGACGCGGAAGGAGGGGGCAACGACCCCGCATGCCGTCCCAACCAGGTCTTCGCGATCTCGCTCGACCATCCCGTGCTCGACCGCGCGCGCTGGGCCGCCGTGATGGACGTCGTGCAGGAACGTCTCCTGACGCCGGTGGGCCTGCGCTCTCTGGCCCCCGGCCACCCCGACTACAAGGCGAAGTACTACGGCGACCTGCGCGCGCGCGACGCGGCGTATCACCAGGGGACGGTATGGGCCTGGCTCATCGGGCCCTTCGTCGACGCCTGGCTCAAGCTCCACCCGGACGATCTCGTCCGCGCCCGGACCTTCCTGGACGGCTTCGTGCGCCACCTTGGCGAGGCCTGCATCGGGTCGATCAGCGAGGTCTTCGACGCCGAGGCCCCCTACACGCCGCGGGGCTGCGTGGCCCAGGCCTGGAGCGTGGCCGAGGTCCTGCGCTGCTGGGTCAAGACGCGGCGCCCCGCGTCCGTTTAGCGATCCTTGCCCCTTGTGGTAGAGTGAAATTCCCCCGTGGCCCCGGGAAGCTCCCGGGCGCCCCTGCCCGGGACCCTTCGGGTCCGGGTTGGGGGTGTCGGTCGAAAAACCCCCAGGAGGAAGTTTCTTGGCATCAAACCATCAACAAGACGAACAACGACTTGCGCTCTTCATCGATTTCGAGAACATCGCGATTGGCGTGCGCGACGCGCACTACCGCAAGTTCGACATCAACCTCGTGCTGGAACGGCTCCTTGAAAAGGGCAAGGTCCTGGTCAAGAAGGCGTACGCCGACTGGAGCCGCTACTCGGACTACAAGCGGGCCTTCCACGAGGCGGCCATCGAGCTCATCGAGGTCCCCCAGAAATCCGTCGGCGGCAAGAACTCCGCGGACATCCGGCTCGTCGTCGACGCCATGGACATGTCGTTCCAGAAGGAGCACATCGACTGCTTCGTGGTGTGCTCGGGCGACTCCGACTTCTCGCCCCTCGTCTCCAAGCTCAAAGAGAACAACAAGTACGTGATCGGCCTCGGGGTCAAGAACTCCACGTCCGATCTGCTCATCGAGAACTGCGACGAGTTCATCTTCTATGAAGACCTCGTGCGCGGGCAGCAGCGCCAGATCCCGGCCATGAGCAGCCTCCCGGAGAAGATCCAGGAGGCGTTCCAGTTGCTCGTGGACGCGGTTCTCGCCCTGCAGCGCGAGAACAAGGAAGTGCTCTGGGGCTCCATGGTGAAGGAGACCATGAAGCGGAAGAAGCCTTCCTTCAACGAGACCTATTACGGGTTCCGGACCTTCAGCCACCTCCTCGAGGAGGCGCAGCGCAAGGGCATCGTGACCCTCCGGCGCGACCAGAAGTCCGGCAGCTACGTCGTGGAGGACCTCGGCACCGGCGCCGGAACCGGGGCGACCACGCTGGCCGCGCGGGGAGAGGCGGCCTCCGCCGCCGCTTCCGCCGCCTCGCCGTCCGTCACCGAGGCGGCCGCGCCCCTGGCCGCGACTGGAACCGAGTCCGCCGATCCCTCGGCGAACGGGGTGAGGACGCCGCGTCGGCGTCGCAGCCGCGGGCGGCGCCCGCGCGGCTCGATGGCGGGAGCCGCGGCCGGCTACCCCGAAGCCCCCGCCGCCGCGGGCGCGGAGGACGGCACGGACGCGGACGACCACGACCACGACGACCACGAAGAGATGGAGGACGACGCCGCGCACGCCGAAGCGTCGGACGCCGGACACGAGCCGCGGCCGGCCGAGGACCATAGCACGTCCGCGCACGACGGCTCCCGCGAGGAAGGGCCGGCCGGCTCCGCCGACCACCCTCCCTCCGCTCCGGAGCGGCCGTTCTCGCTGTTCTCCTGGATCCGCCGCGATGTCGCGGCGCCGTCTTCGCCCGCCGCCGAGCCGTCCAAGGAAGACCGGGAGGACTGAGGCCGGCGGCGGCTCAGGCCGCCTTGCGCCCCCGCGCGCCGCGCCGGCGACGCGCGGGCCGGCGCGCGGGGCGCCCACGGCGCGCGGCTGGAGACGTGATGCGTGCGCGCGCCCGGCGCACGCCCATCTTGCGCACCTCGACCACGCGCGCCATGCTGCGGCCGCGCGGCACCGTGCGGCCGGTCTCCCATCCGAATATCGAGCCGGGGCTCACGCCGAGCAGCCGCGCGAACTGCTCGCGCGTCATGCGCAGCCGCGCCCGCAGCGAGCGGATGTCCTCGCCGGAGAGGCGTGCGCCACGACCGCGGCGGCCGCCGGCGGGCACGCGCGACTCGAGACGCCCGAAGCTTCGCTCGACCGCGCGCAATCCTCGCCGATTCGCGCGCGCGGCCAGTCGCAGC
>QHVP01000220.1 GCA_003222295.1 Acidobacteriota bacterium
ACGGAGAGCGCGGCCGCGCCCGCCACCTCGTAGGCCTGCGCGACCTGGGCGGCGTCGAGGTCCTCGCGCAGGATGCCGCGCGAAGGAGAGCGGCGCTTGAACTCGCCGATGATGTTGGCCTGTCCGGCCCGGGTGAGCGCGGGCGCGAACGGGCGGTGGCCGCTGGCCTGGGCGACGAGGGCGGAGGGATCGAGGGGGCGCTTCTTGCGCCGCTCGGCCACGCGCTCGCGGGTGCGCGTCAGGATGCGCGACAGCACGCCGATCGGCTTCATGCCCGCGAGACCTCGACCACCCGCCGGAGGAGGGCGCCCGCCCTCCCGTCGTCGAGGGCACGGCCCGCTTCCGCCACTCCCGCGCGCAGGTCCTTCACCCGGCCCGCGACGAGGAGGGCGCCGGCGGCGTTGAGCAGCACCACGTCGCGCGTCGGGCCGCGGCCGCCCTCGAGCACGCGGCGGGCGATGTCCGCGTTCGCGCGCGCATCGCCGCCCTGGAGGGCGGGGGCCGCGCAGGGATCGAGCCCGGCGTCTTCGGGCCGCACCGTGAACGTGCGCATCTCGCCGTCGTCGAACGCGGTCACGCGCGTGGGCCCGCACAAGGACATCTCGTCGATCCCCGATCCGTGGACCACCCACGCGCGCGCCACCCCCAGCCGGCGCAAGCAGCCGGCCAGGAACTCCGTGAGCTCCGGCCGCGGCACGCCGACGATCTGCGCGCACGGCACCGCCGGGTTGGTCAGGGGTCCCAGGAGGTTGAAGGCGGTGCGGATCCCCAGCTCCTTGCGGGGACCGACGGCATGGCGGGTCGAGGCGTGGAAGCCGGGAGCAAAGAGGAACGTCCAGCCGACGTCGTCGAGGCAGCGCTGGACGACTTCGACCGGGGCGTCGATGCGGACCTCCAGCGCTTCCAGCACGTCCGCGCTGCCGCAGCTCCCGCTGGCCGACCGGTTGCCGTGCTTGGCCACGGGGACGCCGCAGGCCGCCACCACCAGCGAGGCCACGGTGGAGATGTTGAAGGTGCCGGCCCCGTCGCCCCCCGTGCCGCAGGTGTCGACCGCGCCTCGCGCGCGGAGCGGCACGGCGCGCGCGCGCATCGTGCGCGCGAAACCGACGATCTCGTCCTCGGTCTCGCCGCGCACCGCCAGGCCCACGAGCAGGGCGCCGATCTGCGCGGGCGTGGCCTCGCCGTCCATGATGATGCCCATCACCGAGCCCGCCTCCTGCTCGGTGAGCCGGTCACCGCGGGCGATCTTGGCGAGGAAATGCTTCAACGTCTTTTATCTCAGGGGGGGAACGTCGCGGCGCATCACGATGGCCGCTCGCTCCCCCCCTGAAACCCCCCGTCGCTCGCCGCCGCTGCGCGCCGCCGAGCTCACCGGTCGGTTGTGGTTCACGCTCGCGCCTCCAGGAAATTTCGCAGCAGATCCTTTCCGACCGTGGTGAGGATGCTCTCCGGATGGAACTGCACCCCCTCCAGCGGGTACTCGCGGTGGCGCAGGCCCATCACGATGCCGTCGTCGGTCCAGGCCGAGATCTCCAGGGACTCCGGCACGGAGCTGCGCTCGACCACGAGCGAGTGATAGCGGGTGGCCGTGAAGGGATCGGGCAGGCGCGCGAACACGCTGCGCCCGTCGTGGTGGATCTGCGACGTCTTGCCGTGCATCAGCTTGGGAGCGCGCCGGACCTCTCCCCCGAAGGCCTGGCCCAGGGCCTGGTGCCCGAGGCACACCCCGAGGACAGGGATCCGACCCGCCGCCCGTCGAATGAGGTCCAGCGTGATGCCGGCCTGGTCCGGGGTGCCGGGACCGGGCGAGATCACGATGCGCTCGGGCGAGAGGGCGATGGCTGCTTCCGCGGACAGCTCGTCGTTGCGCACCACGCGGACCTCCGCCCCCAGCTCGCCCAGGTACTGGTAGAGGTTGTAGGTGAACGAATCGTAGTTGTCGACGAGGATGATCACAGCGACCTCGCCACCTGGAGCGCCTCCATCATGGCTCCCGCCTTGGCCTCGGTCTCCTGAAGCTCGCTCTCCGGATCCGAGTCGGCCACGATCCCCGCCCCCGATTGCACGGTGGCGCGGCCGTCCTCGATCAGGAGCGTGCGAATGGCGATGCAGAAGTCGGCGTTGCCGCGCAGGTCGAAGTACCCGAGCGTGCCGCCGTACACGCCGCGGCGCACCGGCTCCAGCTCGTCGATGATCTCCATGGCGCGGATCTTCGGGGCGCCGCTGAGGGTGCCCGCGGGGAAGGTCGCCACCAGCGCGTCGAGGGCGTCCTTGCCCTCGGCCAGCTCACCCGTCACCGAGCTCATGATGTGCGCGACGTGGCTGTAGCGCTCGATCCGCATCAGCTCGGGCACGGTCACGCTGCGGAAGGAGCAGACGCGGCCGAGGTCGTTGCGGCCGAGGTCCACCAGCATCAGGTGCTCGGCCCGTTCCTTCTCGTCCGCCAGCAGCTCCTTCTCCCGCCGCTCGTCCTCCTCCGCGGTGGCGCCGCGCGGGCGCGTGCCGGCCAGGGGCCGCGTCTCCACCCGGCGGCCCTCGACGCGCACCAGCATCTCCGGCGACGCCCCCGCCACCGCGGTCGCGCCCTCCTTAAGGAAGAACATGTAAGGCGAGGGGTTCACCATCCGCAGCGCGCGGTACACGGTGAAGGGGTCGAGCGCGCAAGGCACCGTGCGCTGGCGCGAGAGCACGACCTGGAAGATGTCGCCGGCGGCGATGTACTCCTTGGCCTGGCGTACCGCGTCCTTGTACGCGAGGCTGTCCGAGGGCGCGGCCGGGGGGGCGTCGGCCTGCGCGCTCTCCTCCCGGCGCGTGGGCGGCCGGAAGGAACGCAGGTCCTCCTCCAGCGCGTCCAGCACCTCCTGCCCGCGCTCGAAGGCCGCCCGCCGTCCCGGCTCCACGTCCGCGATGAGCACCAGCCGCTGCCGCACGTGGTCGAACGCGATCAGCGAGTGGTAGATCGAGAACGAGGCCAGGGGACGGCCGTCCTGGGGATGGCGGTCGGGCAGGCGCTCGAACAGCCGCGCCGCGTCGTAGGCGAGATAGCCAACGGCCCCGCCCGTGAAGGGAGGCAGGCCCGGCACCTCGGCCGCCGTCCGCCCCAGGGACTCGCGCAGGGCGGCCAGCAGGTCGCCGGCCACGCGGCGCGTCCCCTCGGCGCCGCGCACGCGCACGCCCGCGGCGTGCGCCTCGATCGTCGCGACGGGGTCCCGGCCGAGGAACGAATAGCGCGCGATGCGCTCGCCCCCCACGACGCTCTCCAGCAGGAAGGCGCGCTCCGCCCGCGCGGAGACGGCCAGGAACGCCGACACCGGCGTGAGCAGGTCGGCCGGGATCTCGCGGTACACGGGCACGAGCCCGCCCGCCTGCGACAACCGCTCGTAATCGTCGTAACCGAGTGCCTTCATCGCGCGCTTCGCCGCCGCTCCCGCAGCACGTCCAGCACCGCCGACGGCCGGACGCGGCGCTGCTCCAGCACCACGAGCACGTGGTACAGGAGATCCGCGCACTCCTCGGCCAGGCGCTGGTCGGACTCGCCCTTCGCGGCCAGCACGACCTCCGTCGCCTCTTCGCCGACCTTCTTGAGGGCGCCGTCGAGGCCCTTGGCCATCAGGCGCGCGGTGTAGGAGCCGTCCGGGCGGTCGCGGCCGCGCTGGGCGATGACGCGCGCGAGGTCTTCCACGACTCCGGCCGCGGTCGGCGTGTCGTCCCCGAAGCAGGTCCGCGCCTCCGTGTGGCAGGTCGGTCCCTCGGGGTCCGCGACCACCAGCACGGTGTCCCCGTCGCAGTCGCGGCGCATCTCGCGAACGTGCAGCCGGTGTCCGGAGGTCTCGCCCTTCTGCCAGAGCGCGCTGCGCGTGCGGCTCCAGAAGTGCGCGAGCCCCGTGCGCGCGGTGAGGTCCAGCGCTTCCGCGTTGGCCCAGGCCACCATGAGGAGGTCGCCGCTCGCGTACTCCTGGACCACGACGGGCACCAGTCCGCGCGCATCGAACTCCAGCCCCTCGGGGACGCTGAGGCTCATCCCCTCACCTCGACCCCGGCCGCGCGGAGCTGGGCGCGCGCGTCGGCCAGCCGGATCTCGCCGAAATGGAACACGGATGCGGCCAGGGCGGCGCTGGCCTTGCCTTCCTTGAACACCTCGGCCATGTGCGCGACGGACCCGCAGCCGCCCGACGCGATGACGGGCACGCTCACCGCCTCTGCCACCGCGCGATTGAGTGCGACGTCGAAGCCTTCCCTGGTGCCGTCGCGGTCCATGCTCGTGAGCAGGATCTCGCCCGCCCCGCGCTCCGCGCCTTCGCGCGCCCAGGCCACGGCGTCGCGCCCGGTCGGGGTGCGGCCGCCGCGCACGTAGACCTCCCAGCGCGGCCCGCCGTCGGCATCACGCACGGCGCGCGCGTCGATGGCGAGCACCACGGCCTGCGACCCGAAGCGCCGCCCCAGCCGCTCCAGCAGGGACGGGTCGCGGATGGCGGCGGTGTTCACCGCGACCTTGTCCGCGCCCGCGCGCAGGAGGGCATCCGCGTCCTCGACCGACCGCACGCCGCCCCCGACCGTGAAGGGCAGGAACACGGTGTCAGCCACGCGCCGGGCCATCTCCAGCACGATCGGCCGCGCGTCGGAGGAGGCGGTGATGTCGAGGAAGACCAGCTCGTCCGCGCCCTCCGCGTCGTAGCGGGCCGCGCACTCGACGGGATCGCCGGCGTCGCGAAGGGAGACGAACTTCACGCCCTTGACCACGCGGCCGCGGTCCACGTCGAGGCAGGGCACGAGGCGCTTGGCCAGGGTCACCGCTTCTCCTTCCTGGTCCCCGCCGCGCGAGCCAGGACCTCCTGCGCCTGGGCCAGGGTGAACCGCGTCTCGTAGAGCGCCTTCCCCACGATGACCTCGTCGACGCCGAGCGGCTCGAGCGCGGCCAGGCGGGTGAGGTCGTCGAGGACCGAGATCCCGCCCGCGGCCGTGATGGGCAGTCCCGCCTCGCGGGCCATGGCCTCGACCCCGGCAAGGTTCGGGCCGGTCAGGGTGCCGTCCCGCATGACATCCGTGTACTGCACCCGGCAGACACCCCATCCCTTCACCCGCCGGGCCAGCTCGACCGCGTCCACGCGCGTGATCTCCTTCCAGCCCGCGACCGCGACCTTGCCGTTGCGGGCGTCGAGGGCCACCGCCACCGACTGTGGCCACAGCCGCGCCGCCTCCTGGACCACGCCCGGATCGGCGATGGCCGCGGTGCCGAAGACCACGCGATCGGCGCCGCGGTCGCGATAGCGCATCGCGATCTCGAGCACGCGCAGGCCGCCGCCCACTTCGACCGGGATGTCCACGGCGTCGATCACGGCGGCGATGGCGTCGAACTGGGGGCGGCCGGAGACGGCCGCGTCGAGGTCCACGACGTGCAGCCGCCGCGCCCCTTCATCCGCCCACTTGCGCGCCACCGCCCCCGGGTCGCTGCCGTAGACCGTCTCTTCCTGGAGCTGGCCCTGCTTGAGGCGCACCACCTTGCCCCCGCGCACGTCGATGGCGGGCATCACGATCATGCCGGCCTCGCCGCGTGCGAAAGCGCGAACGCGCGCACGAAGTTCTCCATCAGGCGCAGGCCCACGGCCTGGCTCTTCTCGGGATGGAACTGCACGCCCAGGACGTTGCCGCGCCCGACGATGGCGGGGAAGCGCACGCCGTAATCGGTTTCGGCCAGGACGACCTCGGCGGGCGCGTCGCACCAGTACGAGTGGACGAAGTAGACGTGCTCTCCGTCGGCCACGCCTTCGAGCATCGGGTGCGGCCGCGTGGGATGGAGCTGGTTCCAGCCCATGTGCGGGATCGGCATGTCGACTTCCAGACGCCGCACGCGCCCGGGCAGCAGGCCGAGGCCGCGATGGCGGCCGTGCTCCTCGCTCTCTTCGAACAGGAGCTGCATGCCGATGCAGATGCCGAGCAGGGTGCGTCCCTGTTCCACCGCCTCCCGCAGCACGGAAACCAGGCCCCGTCCCTCGATCTCTTCCATGGTCGACGCGAAGGCGCCGTCGTCGGGCAGGACGAGGACGTCGGCCCGTCGCAGCTCCGCGAGGTCTCCGCTCAGGATGGCGGGGGCACCCAGATGACGAAACGCCTTCATCACGCTGCCGAGGTTGCCGATCCCGTAGTCGACGACGGCGATAGTCATCGAAGGCGTCCTCGCTCCGCTGCGTACTGCTTCGTCACAAGGAGCCTTTCGTGCTGGGCACGTCCTTGACGCGCGGGTCGAGGGCGACGGCCATGGACAGCGCGCGGGCGGTGGACTTGAACAGGGTCTCCGCGATGTGGTGGCCGTTGCGGCCCCGGATCGAGTCGAGGTGGATGTTGAGCCGCCCGTGGTCGGCCAGGGCCCAGAAGAAGTCCTCGAACAGCTCCGTGGGCATGGTGCCGATCTGCCGCGCCTTGAACTCCACGCCGAAGTGGAGCCACGGGCGCCCCGAGAGGTCGATCACGCAGCGCGAGAGCGCCTCGTCCAGGGGGACGTAGGCGTGCCCGAAGCGCCCGATCCCGCGCTTGTCGCCCAGGGCTTCGCGCAAGGCCTGCCCGAGCGCGATGCCGACGTCCTCCACCGAGTGGTGCGCGTCCACGTGCAGGTCGCCCTGGCAACGCACGTCGAGATCGAAGTGGCCATGCTTGGCCAGGGCGGTGAGCATGTGATCGAAGAACCCGATGCCGGTGGAGACCTTCGCGCGGCCCGAGCCGTCCAGATCGAGGACGAGACGGATGTCCGTCTCGCGCGTCTTGCGCTCCACGCGCCCTTGCCGCGCGCGCACCGGCGCGGCTCTGTGCGGACGTCGGACTCGGCGTTCGGGCATCTCTCCTCCCTGGCTCCGGCCGCCGCCCGCGCCGGCATCTCCCCCAGCGCCCGCCGCAGCCCGGCGAGCAGGGCCTCGTTCTCCGCCTCCGTGCCCACGCTGACGCGCAGGCAGCGGCCGAGGCGCGGGTAGGTGCTGACGTCGCGCACGAGCACGCCCGCGGCGTAGAGCGACTCGAACACGGCGCGCGGCTCCCGGTCCTCCAGCTCGATCAAGATGAAATTCGCGCGTGACGGATAGGCGCGGATCCCGCGCAGGCGCTGCAGGTCGGCGAAGAGCGCGTCGCGGAGGCGCCGCAGGCGGGCGACGCTGCTCTCCATCTCGCCTCGCTCCTCGAGCACGGCCAGCGCCGCCATCTGCGAGAAGAAGTTGATGTTGTAGGGGAGGCGCGCCTTGTCGATCTCGCGCACCAGGGCCGGCGAGGCCAGCAGGTAGCCCACGCGCAGCCCGGCCAGGGACATGGCCTTGGAGAAGGTCCGCAGCACGACGAGGTTCTCGTGCTCGGCCAGGAGCGGCACCACCGACTCGCCCGAGAACTCGTGGTAGGCCTCGTCGATCACGACCAGGCCGTCGCCCTCCACGCACAGCCTTGCCACCTCGTCCCGCGACAGGGTTCCTCCCGTCGGGTTGTTGGGTGAGCACACGATGGTGACCGCGGCCTCGCGCTGACGCCGGGCCTGGGCGATGGTGTCCACGTCGTACTCGAGGTCCGGACCGAGCGAGACCCGCACGGACTCGCCGCCCAGGATCGAGGTGAGGAGCGCGTAGAGGGTGAAGGTCGGCTCCGGGATCACGACCCTGGTCCCGGGGCCGACGGTCACGAGCAGCAGGGCCTCGATGAGCTCGTTCGACCCGTTGCCGGCGAGCACGCCGTCCGGCCGCCAACCCGCAAGCTGCGCGAGGGCCGCCGTCAGCTCGCGCGGATCGAACTCCGGGTAGCGGCCCCACGGCCGGGCCAGCGCGCGCTCGAGGACGCGCCGCTTCATCGCGTCCGGAAGCTCGAACGGGTTCTCGTTCTGGTTGATCTTGATCGGGGCCTGGCGCGCGGCCAGGGTGTAGGGCTTGAGGGCGCGCACGGCCGGCTTGACGTGACGGAGAGGATCGGTCATGTCACCCCTCGAACCGGGTCAGCACGCTCTGAGCGTGCCCGCGGAAGCCCTCGGCCTGGGCGACGCGCACCACGCCTTCCGTGATGCGGGCGAGGCCGGCGCGGCTGAGCCGCACCCGGCTGTGCCGCCGCTGGAAATCGCGCACGGAGAGCGGCGAGGCGTAGCGCGCGGCGCCGCCGGTGGGCAGGACGTGGTTGGGTCCGACTCCGTAGTCACCCACGGCAACAGGCGTCCAGGGGCCGATGAACACCGCGCCCGCCACCACGTGCGCCGCGAGCGCGCCCGCCGCCCGCGTCATGACCTCGGCATGCTCGGGAGCGAGGACGTTCAGGGCCTCGACCCCCTCCTCCAGGCTCTTCACCAGGACGATCGCGCCGTGTCGGGCCAGGGCACGGCGGGCCGCGGTGCGATTGGCGACGCTGCCAACACCCTGCGCGACCAGACGCGCCGCCTCGTCCGCCAGCGCGGTCGAGGTCGTGATCAGCACGACCGTCTCCTCGCCACTGCCATGCTCCGCCTGGGCGAGCAGGTCGGCCGCGACCCACCCCGGATCCGCGGTCTCGTCGGCCAGGACCACGACTTCGCTCGGGCCCGCTTCGCGGTCCACGTCCACGCGCCCCCGCACCTGCCGCTTGGCTTCCGCGACGTACGCGTTCCCCGGCCCCGCGATCTTGGCCACGGCGGAAACCGTTCGGGTGCCAAAGGCCAGAGCGGCGACGGCCTGGGCGCCGCCCACCCTGATCACGCGGTCCTCGAGCCCGACCTCCACGATGGCGGCCGCCACCGCCGGGCTGGCTTCGAGGGCGCGCGGAGGGGTCGCGATCCAGAGATCGCGCACCCCGGCGGCAAGGGCGGGGATCGCGTTCATCAGCACCGAGGAGGGGTAGGCGCCCGCGCCTCCGGGGACGTAGAGCCCCGCGGACGCCAGGGGCGTCACGACCTCCTCCACCACGGAGCCGGGCCCGACGGGAAAGCGGAAGCCGGGGGCGAGCTGGCGCCGGTGGAAGGTGTCGATGCGCGCCGCCATCGCGCCCAGCGCGCGACGAACGGACCCGTCGGCGGCGGCGGCCAGACGCCGGACTTCGGAGCGCGCCATGCGGATCTGCGCCGGCCGCAGGCGCACGCCATCGAGTCGCGCGGTCCAGCGCACGACCGCCGCGTCGCCTTCGCGCTCCACCTCGCGGACGATGCGCGCGACCGCGCGCTGCACCACCGGCCGCGGCCGATCCGCGCGTGGGAGTCCGTCCACGTAACGGCGCCAGGCCGTGGTGCCGTAGCGCAGGGTTCTCACGCGCGCGCCTTCCCCAGCCTGTCCACCAGCCGCCCGACCTCCTCGCGGCGGGCATGGTAGCTCGCGCGGTTCACGATCAGCCGCGCGGACGAGGCCGCCACCTCTTCCACCGGCTCGAGGCCGTTCTCCTCGAGCGTGCGCCCGGTCTCGGACGGAGACGCCGCGCTCGAGGAAATGCGCGCCCGCCACCCGCGGATACTTGGTCGCCACGCGCAGGGTCGACGAGCGCGCCTCGCCGCTGACGCCGCGGGGACGCGCCACCACGAGCCGGCAGCGGCCGAAGCCGAGGTCGAGGGGCTCGTAGACGTCGCTGCCCGTCTCCAGCAGCACGTCGCGGCCGGCGATGCCGCAGTCGGCCACGCCGTATTCGACGTAGGTCGGCACGTCCATGTCCTTCACGAACAGGAAGCGGAGGCCATCCATGGCCACGACGAGGCGCCGGCCCGGATCGTCGGGAAAGGCCAGCCCCGCGCGCCGGAAGAGCGACTCCGAGCCCGTGAGGAGCTTGCCCTTGGAGAGGGCGACGGTGAGGCTCATCGCGCCTCCCCGCCGAAGCGGACGCGCGCTCCCGCCGCGCGGCGAGCGCGCGCCTGCTTCAACGCGTCGCCGAGGCCGGCCTCCGCGATGGCTTCCGCGGGCGGGCCGTCATCGGCGGACGGCGCCTGCTGTCTCTCCAGGAGGAGGGCGACCCGATCGAGGCCGAGCATGAACCCCACCGCGGGCATCGGACGGCCGAAGCGCGCGAGCAGCGTGTCGTAACGGCCGCCCCCGCCCACCTCGAACCCGAGGCCGCGCGCGTAGACCCGGAAGACGAGGCCGGTGTAGTAATCGAGGCCGCGCACCTCGCCGAGGTCGATGGCCACGCGATCGCCGAGTCCGGCCGCGGCCAGCGCGTCCGCGACCTCGCGCAGCTCCGCCACCGCGCGCGCGGCGTCCGGACAGCACTCGAGCGCGCGCGCCGCGTCCGCGAGCGAAGCGCGATCGCCGGCCAGGCCGCTCAGGCGAACGAGCGCCTCCGCGGCGGGACCGGAGGCCTTCGCTCCGGCCAGCACCGCGCGCACGCCTTCGGTGTCCTTGGCCTCCATCCGCTGCCCGAGCACGTCCGCCGTCGTCTCGCTCAGGGAGAGCGCCCGCACCAGGCCGTGGAACGCGCCCACGTGGCCGAGCGCGAGCACCCAGCCCCCGATGCCGAGCCGCTCGAGACACTCGCCGGCGACGGCCAGGATCTCCGCGTCCGCGGCCCGGCCGTCCCCCCCCAGATGCTCGAGGCCCATCTGGAACAGCTCGCTCTGCCGCCCCGCCTTCGGCGGCTCGTAGCGCAGCACTTCGCCCGAGTAGTAGAGGCGGATCGGCGGAGGGCGATGGGCGAGCCGGCCGGCGGCGATCTTGGCCAGGAGGCTCGTGAAGTCGGGCCGCAAGGCGAGCAGGCTCCCGTCGCGGCCGACGAACGAGTACGTGCGCGCGGCCAGGCCCGGCGTGGCGAACACGTCCGCGTAGTCGAACAGGGGCGGGATGATCTCCTCGTAGTCCCAGCCTTCGAAGACCGAGACCACCGCTTCCTCGATGCGGCGGCGCCGGCGCGCTTCCGCGCCCACGAAGCACTGCACGCCGGGCGGGACCTGCACGAGCCGATGGGAGGTGCTCATCAGACCCCCACGTACTTCGCGTAAAGCGACCGCGCCTGCGCGGTGTCGCGCACGTTCTTGACGATGGCCCGGCCGTCGCGGAACACGACCAGCTCCGCCTCCGGCACCACGAACCGGACGAGATGCTCGTTCACCGCCCGCACCTCCGCCGACGCACCCAGGCGCTCGGCCAGCGCGCCCAGA
>QHVP01000221.1:0-1073 GCA_003222295.1 Acidobacteriota bacterium
TACGCCTATCCCCTGAGGGTGCTCTCGGCCTTGAGCCTCATCGTGTCGCTCACGTCCATCGCGATCCTCGGCCTCGGCTCAGGCACCGGTGCCTCCAGAGTGACGTCCATCGGCTCACCGCCCCCGGATGGCGCAACTCATCCGGCTTGAAAGCGACAAGCCGCTCTCAGGATCCCGCGAGCTTCGCGTACTCAGCCTTGGCCTGGAGGAGGATCGGCACGTCCGGGTCGGCGTCCTTCCAGAGGGCCAGGAAGTCCTGGTACGCGCGTCGGCTCTTGGCGATGTCACCGGTCTCGGCGGCGGCTCGCGCCAGTCCGAGGCGGGCCAGTGCATTCGCGATCGGGATCGCATTCGGCGGGCCGGCGCCGGGGCGGTCGATGATCTTCTGGAAATCGGATGCGGCTTCGGCACCGTGTCCGGCCGCGAGGTGCGCCAGCCCACGTAGGTAGAGTGCCGGATTTGCGGCACTGCTTCGTTCGTACGCGGCCAGGGGTTTCATCGCCTGCAGGGCCTGGTCTGGCGCGCGTTGGGCGAGATGGATCGCAGCCTGGGCCATGGGGAGCCCGATGGCGTGGAAGGTCGTATGCGTGGGCGGGACCTGGCCGACGGCCTCGGCGGCCAGCGCCGATGCCCGCGCGGCGTCGCCGCTCACGGCCAGGACTTGCGCGGCTAGCACCAACGCTTCCGGGCCGCGGTTGAGCTTCAGCGCCTCGGCCACGTCCTGCCGGGCGGGATCGAAATTTCCCACGTGCGCTTCGTCGGTGGCCAGGATACCCACCATGCGGGAGGCACTCTGATTGAGCCTGCGCTTGAGGGCGAGGTCCACCCCTTCACGTGTCCGCTCCCTTGCCACCTTGAATTGGCCGCGTGAGGCGGCGGCGGAAGCCTCGAGGGAGCGCATGAACTGCTCCTCGGGATCGCCCCGCAGGGCCTCCGACTGCCGCCGCATCTCGGCCTCGTCGCCTTGTAGGAAGGCGATGCGATAGAGCTCGTTGTGGCAGGCCGCGCTGTCGGCCTTCAGGGCCGCCGCCCCGCGGCAGACGGCCTTCGCCTCATCCCAGCGGCCGAGGAGC
>QHVP01000221.1:1082-4333 GCA_003222295.1 Acidobacteriota bacterium
CGCCTTGTCGGGGTCAGTGAAGGGGTAGACCTGGCCGAGGTTGATCAGCGGAGTGACGTCGCGAGGATAGGTGCGGCGGTAGAGCTCGAGGGTCTCGATCTCCTTGTCGAGCTCACCCGTCACCATCGCGTAGTAATGGTGCTCGATGTACAGCTTCTCCAGGTCGCTCACGCGATCGCGCAGGGCGAAGGCCTCCTTGTGGTATTCACGGCTCGTCTGCAGCTCGCCCATGTTCGCGTAGATGGTGCCCAGGCGCGCCTGGGCGAGCGCGAAGTTGGGATCGAGCTCGACCGCTTTCTTGTAGAAGGGCAGGGCCTGGAGGTCGCCCACCCGCGACCTCTGATCCTCGCCCAGGCTGAAGGCCTTCAGCGCTTCCAGCGACGAGGTCGTTGCATCGTCCGCGGGCGTGTCGAACTTCTGGACGGAGGCCAGCGACTCGCCGAGCTTTGCCCTCAGGCGGGAAGCGGCCTGGCTGATGGCCTGCAGCACCTTCTCACGGCTCTCCGCCTCGCGTTGCTCGTGGGCCAGGGAATCACCCGTTCGGCATTCTGTCGCCTGGAGGTCGATGACGTAGTTACTGCCGAGGCTGGCGATCGATCCCGCGAGCATGGCCTTGACCCCTTCACGCTCGCACACCTCTCGGGCGAGAGCGTTGGTCAGCCGCTCGTCGGAGGTCCTCCCCATGAGCCGCAGCCCTTTCTGCACCTGCTGGTCGGGCACGACGTGCAGGTACGGGGACTGCTCGATCTGTACCGCCAGCGCCTGGCGCAGCGTGCCGTCGAAGACGGCCTCCCCGGTGGTGTTGACGAAATCGGCGAGCACGAGTGAATCGCGCTCGGTCAGGGCGGGGGCCACGAGCTCAGGCCGCACGACCCGGCCCGAGCTGGTGTCGCGCTGGAGTCGCCTGAGATCTGCGTGCATCTCCGACGCGCTCTGGTAACGCAGGCCACGGTCCTTCTCCAGGGCCTTGTCGATGATGTGCTCCAGCTCCACCGGGCAGGCGGGGGCGATCCGGACCGGCGCGACCGGTGTCGCGTGGAGGATGGCGTCGAAGATCACGGCCGAGGTGCGGCCGGAGAACGCGTGCCGGCCGGTGACCAGCTCGTAGAGGACGACGCCGAAGGAGAAGAGATCCGTACGGGCGTCGAGGTCCTCACCTCGTGCCTGCTCGGGCGACATGTAGGCCACCGTCCCCAGCGTTTGTCCCGGGCTGCTCAAGGGGTCATCAGGCCGCGAGAGCGTCGGCTGGGCCGAGACCGCCTCCGCCTCCTTCGCGATGGGCGGGGTCGTGAGCTTGGCGAGGCCGAAGTCGAGGATCTTGGCCTGGCCACGCCGCGTATAGAAGATGTTGGCGGGCTTGACGTCGCGGTGGACGATCCCCCGGGCGTGGGCGGCGTCGAGGGCGTCCGTGACCTGGGCCCCCACCTCCAGGATCCGCTCGAGGTCCAGGGGCGCGCTATTGACGTGGTGCTTGAGGGTCTCGCCCTCGAGCCGCTCCATCACGATGTAGTGCTGGCCTTCGTGCTCGCCGATGTCGTGGATCGTGCAGCGCCTCCGCCATCGCGCAGGCGCACGCGCAATCCGCCCTGCGTCCCCCCGTCGAGCGCCAGCCGCGGTTCGCGAACGGCTGGCAGGCCCTGCTGGGCGCGTACTGAGGGCGGCGGCATGAACTCGCGACGGTCGGCGGGCTCCGCGGTGCTGATCCTCGCTCTCAGCGGGTGTGGCCCCGCGCCCGCTTCCCAGCCCGCCGCGAGCCCGGTCGCCACGACCCTGGCCGCGGAGCGTCCCCCTGAGGCCCCGGCCGCCCCCGCCACGCCGATGAACGCAGCGCCCGCATCCGGATCGCCGACGACGCCGACGGCGAGCGCGCCGCCCGTCGCGGCCAGCGCCTCGGCGTCGCCCAGCCCCGACCCGGCGGAGGCGGAGCGGGTCGAGCAGGAGCAGCGCGTTCGCGCCGAAGTCGCCGCGGCCAAAGCGAGGGCGGAGTCACTCACGGCCACCGCCAACGCCGAGTGTCCCGACCTCAAGCCCGGTGAGCTGCGCCATCCGAGCGCGTTGAGCCGATGCGCGCGCCTTCACAGTGAGGCGGCGGAGGCCGTGAATCAGTACGAGCTCCGGAAGAAAGAGGCGCTGGCCGCCGGCATCACCGTCGAGTAGATGGAGGTCAACGACGCGCTGAGGCTCAAGGCCGAGAGCACCCTCCGGGGATAGGCGTAGAGCGGACGCGGATCGATCGCCACCGACTGTGCCACCAGGCAGAGGACCATGGTGGCCGCGCCCACGATCACCGGGGAGCAGGCGGTCCCACAACCCCACGCCCAGGCGTCCCATCACGAACTGGTCGCGGAAGGCCCCCGGGACGCGGGCGAGATAGAGGCGCACGAGGTGTCCCGGCGCTTCCCGCCAGAGGGAGGCGTAGACGACGCGCGCGCGGCGCTCGCTCTCGCGCGTGTAGATGCCGACCGGCGCCAGCCCCAGGCGATCGGCCAGGAACTGGCCGACGCGCGGGTCCCAGGGCTCGATGCCCCACTCGTTCGGAGTCCAGCCCACTCCCGAGACGAGGGGCTCGAACGCGTTGTGGGTGCCGAGGGCGTCCTTGTCGGCGAACCTCTCGTCCTGGGCGCGCCGGCCAATCCCCACGTTCCACGCCACCCCGAGGGCGATCACGGTGGCGAGGGCCACTGCGGGCGCGATCAGAAGCCGCCTCTCGCGCCGCCGCCAGAACGTCCATGCCGAGACGGCGAGCATCGTCGCGATGCAGTACAGCCCATACACGGCGCGGAACCGCTGCAAGACGAAGATGGCGAGGCCCACGAGCGCGGCCGCCCAGGGCGGGACGCTTCGAGCGGCGAGGAGGGCAAGGAGGAGCGCCACAAGGGAAAGCGCGCCATGGATCGTCGGGATGTCGGCGCTCACGTACGCTTGCGAATAGAGGGGGACGAGCAGGAACACCGGAATGAGCCCGGCGTGGTACGGAGCGGGCAGGACGGCGACGAGGCCGAACAGGGCGGCGGCAAGGAACGCGAGATTGAGCGTGCCGAGAGTCCGGAGAGCGATCGGCCGCCCACGCGCGCGCCCCAGCAGGTCGGCGACGATGGGAACGCCCAGGTCCCCCTGGATCCGCTCGACGCCGCGGAATTGCAACGGGCCTCCCATGGCGGCGAGAGGCCCGCCCGCGGACGCCGTCCTCGAAACCTCGATCATGGCGTCCAGCCTCGGCTGGTACGCCGAGCCGGGATAGTCCCCACGCC
>QHVP01000221.1:4387-11050 GCA_003222295.1 Acidobacteriota bacterium
GCCGCCCCGATCGGGACCGGCGGTTACCGGAACGGCGCCCTCAAGGCGCCGAGGGCGCCGCCAGCGGCTCCAGCTTGGCCATGGCGTTCGCGCTCACGTTCATCGAGCAGAACTTCGGCCCGCACATCGAGCAGAAGGCCGCCGTCTTGTAGCCCTCCGCGGGCAGGGTCTCGTCGTGCATCGAGCGCGCCGTCTCCGGGTCGAGGGAGAGGCGGAACTGCTCGTTCCAGTCGAAGGCGAAGCGGGCGCGGCTGAGGGCGTCGTCGCGGTCGCGCGAGCCCTTGCGATGGCGGGCCACGTCCGCGGCGTGGGCGGCGATCTTGTACGCGATCACCCCCTGCTTCACGTCCTCCTTGTTGGGGAGGCCCAGGTGCTCCTTCGGCGTCACGTAGCAGAGCATGGCCGCGCCCGCATACCCGGCCATGGTGGCGCCGATGGCGGACGTGATGTGGTCGTAGCCGGGCGCGATGTCGGTGACGAGCGGCCCCAGAACGTAGAACGGGGCCTCGTTGCACTCCTGGATCTGGCGCTCGACGTTCATGGCGATCTGGTCGAAGGGCACGTGCCCCGGCCCCTCCACCATCACCTGCACGTCCTTCTCCCAGGCCTTGCGGGTCAGGTCGCCGAGGGTCTTGAGCTCCGCGAACTGCGCGGCGTCGCTGGCGTCGGCCAGGCAGCCCGGCCGCAGGCCGTCGCCCAGGGACAGGGTGACGTCGTACTTCCGCGCGATCTCGAGGATCTTGTCGTAGTGGACGAAGAGCGGGTTCTGCTTGCGGTGGTGGACCATCCACTGCGCGTGCAGGGCGCCTCCGCGCGACACGATGCCGGTGATGCGGTGCTGCACGAGGGGCAGGTGCTCGTAGAGCACGCCGCAGTGCACGGTCATGTAGTCGACGCCCTGCTGGGCCTGGTGCTCGATGTTGTCGATGAGGTCGTCCGCGGTGAGGTCCTCGACGCGCGTGACCTGCTGCACGGCCTGGTAGACGGGCACGGTGCCGATGGGCACGGGCGAGGCTGCGACGATGGCTTCGCGGATCTCGTCGATGCCGCCGCCGGTGGAGAGGTCCATCACGGTGTCGGCGCCGAAGTGGACGGAGTAGTGCAGCTTCTCCAGCTCCTGCTCGACGTTGGAGACGACCGCGGAGTTGCCGATGTTCGCGTTGATCTTGCAGCGCGCGTTGATCCCGATGGCCATGGGATCGAGCGCGGCGTGATTGACGTTGGCGGGGATGACCATGCGGCCGCGGGCCACCTCGTCCCGGATCGTCTCCGGCGCCGTCTCCTCGCGCTCGGCCACCCGCTTCATCTCCGGCGTGATCAGGCCGCGGCGCGCGTGGTGCATCTGCGTCGCGGTGTCGCCGGTGAACTTCGTTCTCTCCATCGCCGTCCTCCTGGGTCCGAAAAGCAAAGGGCCGACCACCGGGAAGGTGTCGGCCCTTGGGCTTTCGCTTCCCTCCGCTGGTCCTAACCAGGTCAGGTTCAAGGGGTCGGTGGCGTCGCCCACCCTCTCAGCCCTCGCGCGGGCCCCCCCAGCGTACGATTCGCTTGACTCGATTCTACTCCAGGCCGTCCTCGGGGCGCAGGCGGACCCTGTCATCGCGCTACCATACGGCCCTCGCGAAGGGAGACATGCTCGGCTGGCTCACCAAGCTCGAAACGGTGCACAAGGCGGAAACGGCCGCCGAGCGCGAGGCCATCTATCGGTTCCGATACCAGATCTACGTCGAAGAGCTCCGGCACGACGACGAGGCCGATCACGAGCGGAAGTGGCTCAAGCAAGAGGAGGACGAGCAGGCCGGGACGACGCTTCTCTACACCGGCACCGCGGACGAGATCACGTCCACCGTCCGCTTCCAGGCCTGGAAGCCGGGCGAGGTCCCTCCCGCGGTGTTCGCCCGGACCTCCATGGAGCGGTTCCCGGCCATCGAGCGGCTCGGCGTCGCGCACATCGGGCGGATGATCGTGCGCCGCGGCCTGCGCGGGAAGCTGGTGCTGCCTTCGCTGCTTGCCGGCGGGTACGAGTTCCTCGTGGGGGAGATGGGCGCGGACCTCGCCTTCCTTGACTGCGTTCCGGGAATGGTGCGCAGTTATCGCCAGCTCGGAGCGCGTCCTTATGGCGGGCGGCTGATCGACCTCGGATACAGCCCGGGCATTCCCCTCGTCATCGTGCTCTCCGACTACGAGCACCTCAAGCGCTCGGCGTCGATCGTGGCCCCCCTGGTCAAGAAGTACTTCGGTCCGGGCAAGCGAGAGGCCCTGGACCTCGCGCCCTATCGCCACCTCTTCGACAGCGACACGGTGCCCGTGGAGTTCGATCCGGAGAAGGTGTGGGCCGCGCTCCAGGACCGCTTGCTGGCCAGCAATGAGAGCATCCCAACCTTCGTGGATGCCCTCTCTCCGGGCGCGCTCTTCCACCTCTCCGAGTCCGGCTACCTCCTCGACGTCAAGGCGGGCGACCTCCTCACGCGGGCGGGGATCGGCCAGCGCGAGATGTTCGTGATCCTCGAGGGAGCGTGCGAGGTGGAAGGCGCGGGCAAGCGGATCGCCCTGTTGGACAAGGGCGACCTCTTCGGTGAGATCGCGTTCTTCAGCGAGTCGGGCGAGCGCAGCGCCACCGTGCGCGCGCTCAGCGACTGCAAGCTCCTCGTGCTCCGCCACCAATTCCTGGAGGAGCTGACCACCAACGACCCGGAGGCCGCCTGCCAGATCCTCCTCAACGTGAGCCGCATCATGGCCGAGCGGATGGGTGGGATGGTGCGGACGGCCGCGGCCAGCGCTTCCGACGCCGAGCCCTGATCCGTCAGCTCGGGCAGTGCGCGCTGACGATCTCGTCGCGCTTCTTCTTGAAGGCCGCGACCCAGTCCGACACGGGCAGGTTGCGCTCGGGGTGGACGTGGAAGCGCTCCACCCGCGCCGCCGTGAACATGTCCGTGATCTGCTTGTCCGAGAGCTGGACGAGGAGGTCGGCCAGGAACTTCCGTCCCGCCTCGCTGATCGGCGGGTCCGCCTTGAGCGTCCCCGGCAGCGACTTCTTGAGGTTGCCCACGCAGTGCGCGGGATCCTTCCAGATGGGCTCGCCCTTCCAGGACTCGAGGTTGTTCTTGTTGGTGTCGAACAGCGTCGCCTCCCCGAACGCGTACCCGAGGTCCTGGACGTAGAGGAGCGGGCGCTCGCAGGTCTCGTTGCCCGCCGCGGCCGTCTTCACCGCATCGGGCGGGCAGAGGATGCGCTGGTTGGAGGGCTTGGTGTCGCTGTTCTGGATCAGCACCATCAGCAGCTTCAGCGCGTCGCGGTGCGCGCGCGGGGCGCCGCCCGCCTTCTCGTCGACGGTGTCCAGCTCTGGCCACTTCCAGCCCTCGTCGTCCCTGGTCTCGATCAGCTTTCCGGGCAGGCGGCGCTCGATGCTGGCGATCTCGAACGTCTTCTCGGGGACACGCTTCTCGGTGCTCCAGTACCAGGGCTCGATGGGACAGTTGCGGCACGTCACCTGCACGGGATACATGCGGTCGGCCCCGAAGCCGAGGGCCCAGAACAGGCGCGTGGCCGCGACTTCCGCGTAGACCTCGCCGTTCTTGCGCCCGTACTTCACCTTCACCACGTCGTCCGGCTTCAGGGCACAGTCGAACTTCGGCGTCGTGCCCGTGTGCGGCGCCAGCGGCGTGATGTAGTCGCAAGCCACGGACTCGTCGAACTTGAACGCGCCGTCTCCCTGCGGGCCAACCAGGAGGTCCTTGGATGCAACGCGCGTCGGCTGCCACACCATGGCGCGCCGCACGTAGGCCGCTCGCTCCTCCGGCGTGACATGGCTCAGGTCGCGCGCGGCCGCCGGGGAAGGGGAGGGAGCGGGACGACCCGCCGTCGCCCCGGCCGCGAGCGCGATCGTCACCAGTCCCGCCCGTCGAAGCGATGCCTTCATGCCGCAGCCTCCTGCCTCCATCATGACGTGAGAGGGGCGCCGCCGCGGCGGCGGACGCAACTTTCGGTCAGCGCGGCCCGGCCGCGGGGCGGACGCAGCGGAAACCGAGGTTGTTGAGGCCCGAGTCGGGCGGCGTGTGCTGGCGCGCCGCCACACGGTACCCGGTGCAATAGTTGGCGCTGCACAGCCAGGAGCCGCCGCGGATGGCCTTCTCCGAGCCCGTGGCCGGACCGGTGGGATCGACGGCGCCGCCCGCCCGGCGGTAGTAGTCCTCGGAGAACCAGTCGCTCGTCCACTCCCACACGTTGCCCGCGATGTCGAGGAGGCCATAGCCGTTGGGCGGGAAACGGCCGACGGGCGCGATCCGCGGATAGCCGTCGGTCCCCGCGTCGTGCTCCGGGAAGTGGCCCTGCCAGGTGTTCGCCATCTGCCGCCCGCCGGGGTGGAGCGTGTCTCCCCAGGCGTACTGGGCGCCCGCGCGGCCGCCGCGCGCGGCCCACTCGAACTCCGCCTCCGTCGGCAGGCGCTTGCCCGCCCACTTCGCGTAGGCCGCGGCGTCGTCGAAGGAGACGTGGACGACCGGTTGGTCGTCCCTTCCCGCGACCGAGGAGGACGGTCCCTCCGGATGGCGCCAGTCCGCGCCCTTGATCGGCTGCCACTCCTGGGCGCCGGGGACGAACACGCCGGAGAACCCCTGCCTCTCCGACTCCGTGCGATGGCCGGTGGCAGCGACGAAGCGCGCGAACTCCTGGTTCGTGACCTCGCAGCGGTCCATCCAGAAGGAATGCACGGTGACACGGTGGACGGGTCCTTCGAACGGCAGGCCGCGATCCGTGCCCATGTCGAAGGTGCCGCCGGGCAGGAGGACCATGTCGCAGGTGGCGGCCGCGGCGGCCGGGCGGGTGGCGCGTGGCCGCGCCGGCGTCACCGCGGCCGCGCGCGTCGGGATGGACGTCGCGAGGAGCAGGAGCACGAGAGAGGAGGGCCGCCTCACTCCGCTCTCTCCTCGGTCGTGGCGACCGTGGTCGGTCCCGCCGCGCGCAGCGCGCGCAGCTCATCCAGCGCCGCCGCCGCCGCCGGATCGCGCACGAGGTTGCGGGTCTCGCCGGGATCGGACGCGTGGTCGTAGAGCTCCTCGCTGCCGTCCGGCCACTCCGTGTAGCGATAGCGGGCGGTACGGACGCTCACCCCCAGCGGCGGCGCCTTGGCCTTGCGGAACGAGAGCGCGCCCGTGCGGATGCGCTGTGCGGGATCGCGGATCAGGGGGGCCAGGCTCGTGCCGTCGAGCCCGGGCACGCGCGGCACACCCGCGAGGTCCACGATCGTCGGATACAGGTCGAGCAGCTCGACCTCCGCCCTGGCGGCCTCCCCCGGCCGCTGCACCTGGGGCGCCGCCACGATCAGCGGCGTCCGCAAGGTCTCTTCGAACAGGGTGTCCTTGCGCCAGAGGCCGTGGTGCTCGCCGAGATGGAAGCCGTGGTCGCCGAGCAGGACGACGACCGTGCTGTCCCAGAGGCGCAGGCGGTCGAGCGTCTCCATGACCACGCCGACCTGGGCGTCGATGAACGAGACCGACGCGTGGTAGGCCGCGATGGCCTCGCGGCGGAACTTCGGGTCGTCGATCATGCCCGGCGGCTCGCGGCCGGCCAGGGGAACTCCCGGACGCTCCTGCGGCCGGTTCTTGATGGCGATGGCCGGGATGTCCTGGAGGTCGTCCGCGGGCTCGGGCAGGACCTTCACCGACTCCGGCGGGTACATGTCGAAGTAGCGCTTGGGGGCCACCCACTTGAGATGCGGCTTCGAGAAACCCAGGGCCAGGAAGAACGGCCCCGCCTTGTGCTGGTCGATGAGCTGGGCGACCCGGCGGGCGCGCGCCCCGTCGGGCTCGTGCGCGTCGTCGTTGGCGGTCGCGATCCACCACGCCCCCCGCACGTTGTCGTCGTCGCGGCGGCCGTCCTCGCTCGGAGTCGCGGCCTCGTCGTCGATGTCCCAGTCGAACTGGTCCGACATCGCGCCTTCGTAGATCTTCCCGATGCGGCCCGCGAAGTACCCGTTGGCCCGGAAGTGCTCCTGCAGCGGCCGCGCCCCGTGCAGGTGTTGGCGCACGGGGGTGAGGTTGGTCCAGATGTCGGTGCGCTCCGGCCGCCATCCGCTCATCAGCGAGCTGCGCGAGGGACTGCACATCGCGACCTGCGCGTAGGCATGGTCGAACCGGCGGCCGCGCGCGGCCAGGCGGTCGATGTTGGGCGTGGCCACGTCGTAGCCGTAGGCGCCCAGGTGGACGTTGAGGTCGTCCGCGATGATGAAAAGCACGTTCAGGCGGCGGCCAGCGTTCGCGGACCCGGAGCTCAACGGCGGGGTGGCTTTCTCGCGGGCGGCCAGGAGGCGGCGCATCTCTGCCAGCGCGGAGGCCTGATCGGCGCGCCGGGCCAGGTTCGTGAACTCGCGCGGATCGGCGTCATGGTCGTAGAGCTCCTCGCTCCCGTCCGGCCATTCCGTGTAGCGCAGGCGCGCGGTGCGGAGGCTGCGGCCGATCTGTCCCGCGGCGCGAGAGGCCGACGAGAAGGCGGCGGACCGGACGGCGGCCGCGGCATCGTCCAGCAGCGGCATCAGGCTCAGCCCGTCGAGCCCCTCCACTCGCGGCAGGCCGCATCGCTCGAGCAGCGTGGGATAGACGTCGACGAGCTCGACCAGCCCAGTGGCCGGGGTTCCGGGGGCGGCGATCCCGGGGCCTGCGACCACGAGGG
>QHVP01000223.1 GCA_003222295.1 Acidobacteriota bacterium
AGGGCCCCAGCCGAAAGACCATCCCCCGCCGCCGGCGGCCCAGGCCCCGAACCCCACGCGCGTGATCGCGAGCCCGCTCGAGCCGAGCGGGCGGGTGGGCGGGCTCACCTCAAGACTTGCGCGAGCGCCGGCGGGCAGGGACGGTGACCTTGACGTCGGGGGACCGGGCCAGCGCCTTCAAGGTTTCGATATCGCGCGTGAGCGCCTTTTCCGTGGCGCGGACCTTCTCCAGCCGCTCGAGCAGGGCCATCCGCTTCTCGCCCTCCACGCCACGCAGCTCCTTCTTCATCTCGCCGAGCTGTCGGCTGACGTCCCGGTAGCGGCGGTCGACGTCCTCGACGACCGCGGCCAGCAGTCCGCCCGCCGTGTCGGAGTCGCGGCGGATGCCCGACCGCCTTTCCGGCGGCGCGCTCACCTCGGACGGAGCCGCGCCCGCGCGCACGTCGACGAGAAGGCGGCCGACCTCCGCCGCCACTGCCATGGGAAGGCAAGGTTTCACCAGATAGGCCTGGCACCCCGCGTCTTCCGCGTCATGACGCGCCTGCGCGTAGGCGTCACCGGTGAGGACCAGGATGGGGATGGAGGCGGTCGCGGGCGATGCCTTCAACCGCCGGATGCTCTCCCATCCGTCGAGGTGCGGGAGCCAGAGGTCCATGACGATGACATCGGGCGCGAGCGTCACCGCCGTGGCCAGCGCTTCGTAGCCGTCCGTGGCCTCCACCACCTCGTAGCCGGTGAAGCGCAGGAACTGCCCGTAGACGTCCCGGCAGTCCTCGATGTCGTCGACGAGAAGGACGAGGGGCCGGCTGCGGGGCGACCGGGCGGAGGCGGGCGGACGGTCGAGGGCGAACGGATGGGCCGGCACCATCCGGGCATCACGGCCGACGGCCTCTGTCATCCGCTGCGTGGCCCCTCGGCCCAGATTAGCGCAGTCGCCGCAGCGCGGGGGTCCGATCCCGCAACATTCCGCGCGGGTCGCCTCACCCGCGCGACCTACGATCGCGGAGACCATTGACAAGCGGGGCCCGTCATTCCATAAGGTGAAGGGTCGGGCCGATGAACGACACGCCGCGCGCACGAACGATGGACGCCCTCACGGAAGAGCCGATCCGCGGGTGGGCCCCTCCGCGCACGGCCGGGCGCCTCGACCGCTGGGTGCTCTCGCGAATCCGTCAACGCCTCCTCGGCATTCCCCTCCGCTTGACCCTGTGGGACGGCACCTCGGTGAGCCTCTCCGACACAGCGGAGGTGGCGGAGGTCGTGGTCAAGGACCGGCGCACCCTCTTCGCGCTGGTGCGTGATCCGGCCGTGGCCTTCGGTGACGCCTATGCGGGCGGACGGCTGGTCGTGCGCGGCGACCTCCTCCGACTGCTGGAGGCGATCTACCGGCACTGGGGGGAGACGCCGGTCGGACAGCACGTCGAGCAGCCGCGGTGGGAGCCCAGCGACCTGCGCCGGGCGCGCGAGAACATCCACTATCACTACGACCTCGGCAACGAGTTCTATCGCCTCTGGCTGGACGACCAGCTCGTGTACACCTGCGCGTACTTCCCCACCCCGGAGACCGCGCTGGCGGAGGCGCAGACCGCCAAGTTCGAGCACGTCTGCCGCAAGGTGCGCCTGCGCCCCGGCGACGCCGTCGTGGAAGCGGGATGCGGATGGGGCGCGCTCGCGCTGCACATGGCCCGTCATCACGGCGTCACCGTGCGGGCCTACAACATCTCCCGGGAGCAGGTCCGGTTCGCCCGCGAGCGCGCGCGGGCGGAGGGGCTGGAGGGCCGCGTGGAGTTCGTGGAGGACGACTACCGCAACGTGCGCGGCCGCTTCGACGTGTTCGTCTCCGTGGGCATGCTGGAGCACGTCGGACGCGAGAACTACGGCGCCTTCGCGCAGGTCATCGACCGCTGCCTGGCCGCGAACGGACGCGGGCTGCTGCACTTCATCGGCCGCGACCGGCCGCGCGCCCTCAACGCCTGGATTCGCAAACGCATCTTCCCCGGGGCCTACCCGCCCACCCTGGGCGAGGTGACGCGCGAAGTGCTGGAGCCGGCTGCCCTCTCCGTCGTCGACGTGGAGAACCTGCGTCTCCACTACGCGCTGACCTTGCGCCACTGGCGCGAGCGCTTCGAGGAGGCGGCCGGCTCCGTGGCCGAGATGTTCGACGAGTCCTTCGTCCGCGCATGGCGGCTCTACCTGGCCGGATCCGAGGTCGGGTTCACCACCGGGTACCTCCAGCTCTTCCAGCTCACCTTCGCCCGCCCCGCCGCCGACGTGGGCTGGACGCGCGCGGAACTGTACCGCTAGCGTGCGCACGGCCGAGGCCATCGTGGTCGGCGGCGGGCCCGCCGGGTCCACGTTCGCGGGCGCGCTTGCCGCCGCCGGCCTGGACGTGGTCGTGCTGGACCAGGCGGAGTTTCCCCGCCACAAGGTGTGCGCGGGCTGGATCACGCCCGGCGTCGTCGATGCGCTTTCTCTCGACCTCCAAGACTACGGCCGCGGACGCGTGCTGCAGCGCATCACGCGCTTCCGCACCGGCGTCATCGGTGGACCCGTCCTGGAGACCGAGTACGGCCGTACGGTCAGCTACGGGATCCTGCGCTGCGAGTTCGACGCCTACCTCCTCCGCCGGTCCGGCGCGGAGGTGCGCGAGGCCGCGCGCGTCGAAACGATCGAACGCGCGGGGCGCGATTGGATCGTCAACGGCGACACGCGCGGCCCTTTGCTGGTCGGCGCGGGCGGCCATTTCTGCCCGGTCGCCCGCCACCTGGGGGCGCGCCGGGAGCGCGATCCCGTCGTCGTCGCCCAGGAGATCGAGCTGCCGCTGACGGGCGACCAGGAGCGGGAGACGGCCGTGCGTGGAGAGACGCCGGAGCTGTACTTCTGCGCCGACCTGAAGGGCTACGGATGGGCGTTTCGCAAGGGGGACCGGCTCAACGTGGGACTGGGGCGGCTCGATCGCCAGGGCCTGACCGCGCACGTGGCCGCCTTCCGCGACTTCCTCGTGTCCACGCGGCGGGTACCTGCCGATCTGCCCGCCCGCTGGAACGGCCACGCGTATCTTCTCTATGAGGCCCGGCGACCGAGCGTCGTGGAGGACGGCGCCCTTCTCGTCGGCGATGCGGCCGGCCTGGCCTATGCCGCCAGCGGCGAGGGCATTCGCCCGGCCGTGGAGTCCGGGCTATTGGCCGCGGAGACCGTCCTTTCCGCGCGCGGCCAGTACGGCCGCCAGTACCTGGAGCCTTATCGCCGCGCCCTCGCCGCCCGCTTCGGGACCGGCGAGCGGCGCTTCTTCCCACCGGTTCCGGCGGGGCTCGTGGCCGCCGCGGGACGGCGACTCTTCCGAACAGGCTGGTTCGCCAAGCGAGTGGTCCTCGACCGGTGGTTCCTGCACAAGGACTTGCCGGCCTTGCGGACCGGCCGGACCGCTATCGGTCCGTAGCCGCGCGACGCTCCAGAAGGTGGAACGTCTCGACCTCCTCGAGGCCGAGGTCCTGCAGGAGCCGGCGCACCGCGCGCCGCACGTCTCCCGCTGCGGCAGGATAGGGGATCACGAGCCGCTCCGTCCAGCCCGGCAACTGGATCTCGATCTCGGCGTGGAGCCCCTCGTCGAGGATCGCGCAGGTGAACGGCATGTCGGGGGGGCTGGCGTGGGCCAACGCGTCCGCGATCTCGCGCTCGAAGCGGCCGGCCATCTCCGCGTCGGGGACCTCGTTGCGAAGGATCGCGACCCGGGCCATGACCGGGGCTCAAGCAAGATCCCTGCCGCCTACTCCTCCTCGCGGAGCGCGCGCTCCTCCTCTTCCGGCAACGGCAGCTCCTCGACGGGCCCGGCCAGCTCCCGATCGACGTCGAAGCAGGTCCCGTTGAATCGGAGGGCGCACCAGGCGCGCGCGCCCGAGCGGTTCTTGGCCACCGCGCACCAGACTCGAGTCCATTTGCCGGCGGGCCGCTTCGCCTTCCAGGGCTCCTGGGCCAGCACGAGGACGGTATCGCTCTCGCGCTCGACGTCGCCGGTCTCCTTGCCCCCGAGCACGAGGCGCCCGGGATTCCCGCGGCCGAGGCGGCTCGGCTGGCGGCGATCGCGGTGAATGCCGATCGTCTCGTCGCCGCCGGCGCGCGTCTCGCGCGACGTGGTGGAAACGAGGAGCACGGCCGCGCTCCAATCGCGCGCGACCTGGTGCGCGTCGTAGGCGGCGCGTCCCACCATCTCGTCCAGGTTCTCCTTCTCCCGCGCTCCGCCGAGGAGCTGCACGAAGTCGAGGACGAGCAGGAAGGGCCGCTCGCCGGGATGGGCTTCCGCGTACGTGCGGCGCATCCACTCCGCGATCTCGCGCGTGCGCGGCGCCGAGCGCCCGCCGGACCCGCCGACCACGTGGAAAGGCAGGTCCTTCATCGCCGCGGCGTGGGCGGAGCGCACCTGCTCGAGGACCTCGCGCCCGCTCCGCCCGACGTAGAGATCCGACCACTTGCGGCTCGCCTTGAGCGAGACGATGCGCGCCACGATCTGGTCGACGCCCGAGTCGGGGGCGACGTAGCAGACGGGCACTCCCGACTCCGCGGCGTGGATCCCGGCCTGCAGCGCCCACTGCGTCTTGCCCGCGCCCGTGTCGCCGACGAGGGTGACGAGCGTGCCGCCCCATAGCCCCCCGCCGAGGGCGGCGGCCACGTTCGACCACGGCAGGGGAACCGGCCGCTCGTCACCGCGAGCGCGCCGCTCCATGCGTGAGAGCGCGTCGTCGAGCACCGCGCCCAGCGCGCGCGGCTGTTCGAATCCGTCGGGAGGGCGCGGCTTCGGCGGTGCCTCGGCCTCGGTCTTCTCCGCGGGCGGCGGAATCGGCGCGACCGCGGCGGCCGGCGGCGCGGCATCGGCGCGACCCGTCTTCGAGCGAGTCACGTTCACCTCTTCCCTCCCCAATCCTGACCCCTGCACGCCGTGGACCAGGGCTCGAGGGCCAGGGCAACTCGTACCAGCCCTTTGTAGAGTTTGCCATCCCTGGGAAAACGCGTCGAAGCGCCATTTCAAAAAAATGTCGCTTCCATGCCTCTTTTGCCCATGGCCAGACAGTCCAGACCCTGGCACGTCGGTTGCTTCGGCCCACCTCGACTCATACGCCGGTAAGGAGCTTCAAATGTCAATGAGCATCAGCCGGTTGTCGGTCGGCAGCCCGGAGATGGAGCAGGGCCTCCGCTCGATCCTGGAGGAGATGGGCGCTCCCGAGGGCGAGGACTGGACGGCGTCGATCACGCGCTCGACCGCCAGCGCGGCCTGGGAAGTCGTTTTCGACGGCGCTCCCCGCACCAAGGCCGACCACGTGGACTGGGAGATCCTGGAACACGAAAGCGGGGCCCGATTCCGCCGGCTGCTGCTGGGCAAGGACGAGCAGACCCTCGACTACTTCAAGCGCTCGATCCGGAAGCTCCTCTGGGAGTGCGTCCAGTTCAAGGACAACCCCATCCGCAACCACAACCCCAAGCTCGGCGACGCCTTCGAAGACGTCGTCTGGGGCCTCCTGCGCAACGAGGACATGAACCCGATCCAGGTGCGCTTCGGCGTGTGGCGCGAGGGACCGGACGGGATGAAGTTCGTCTGCAAGGTCGAATACGCCTCCGACCGGCGCGTGCCCTGGAGCTGGTGGTCGTCGCTCGTGAGGAATCCACAGGACCTCGCCAACGAGCTGACGCGCGCGCTGGCCAGCCGCCGCAAGCGCCAGGTGGTCGTCGCGCCATCGCTGCGCGCGCTCGGCCGCCGTGTCGCCCGTCGGGGCCTCCGCCCCACCCCGCCGCCGCCCGCGCCCGCGAACACGGCCGCGACCAAGGAACAGCCGCTCAACTTCTGACTTCGGGGACGGTCAGATAGGATCGGGCCATGCCCAAGGCCCGCCGCCGGCAACGCGTCAAGACGCCCCCGCTCCTCATCGCAAAGACGCAAGCGCTCCTCAAGAAGATCCAGCCTAGAGTGGACGGAGCCCTGGTCACGTACTGGACCTCGACGAGCGGCTCCGTCTGCGACAACGACGTGATGGCCCTGCAGGAGCTGCTGCAGGACCTGGGGCCCCAGCGCCAGCTCACGCTCGTCGTGAAGTCCGACGGCGGGAGCGGAATGGCCGCCCTGCGCATGGTGCATCTGCTGCGGCAATACACGCGGCGGCTGACTCTGCTGGCGCCCCTCAACTGCGCATCGGCGGCGACGATGCTCGCCCTCGGAGCGGACCGGATCGGCATGGGGCCGCTCTCCTATCTCACCGCCGTGGACACGTCCCTCGAGCACGACCTCTCACCGGTGGACCACACCAACAACCTGGTCGCGGTGAGCAACGACGAGGTCGAGCGCGTGATCCGGCTGTGGAAGGAGAGCCCGGCGCGCACCAACACCGTGAACCCGTACCAGGAGCTGTACAAGTACCTCCACCCGCTGGTCATCGGCGCCCTCGACCGGGCCAGCAGCCTGTCCCTGATGCTCTGCCGCGAGATCCTCGGGTACCACATGAAGGACAAGGCCAAGGCCGATCGCATCAGCCGGCAGCTGAACTCGTCCTATCCCGCGCACCAGTACCCGATCACGAGCCGTGAGGCGCGCCGGCTGGGCCTGGACGTCTTCGACCTCGATCCCGAGATCGACGAGCTGCTGCAGGATCTCAACCTCGCCTACTCCGAGATGGGCCAGCGCGCGATCACCGACTTCGACGAGCTGAACCACCACGACAACGAGATCACCAACATCCTCGAGGGCGGCCGCCTGCAGGTCTTCTACCAG
>QHVP01000224.1 GCA_003222295.1 Acidobacteriota bacterium
GATCCTGGGGGTGCTGGCCGACAAGGACGAACGGAGGCGGCGCCGCATCGTGATCGCGTTTGTCCTGCTCGACGTGCTCAACGTCGTCATCTACCCGCTCAGCTTCGCGGGCGCCGTCGCCGAGATGGGAGGGTTCTTCCCCGGGGCCGCGCGCGAGGGCGGACCATGGACCGTCGTCTTCTCCGCCGCCATCGCCCTGCGCACGGTGGTGGTAGGCGTCCTGGCCATCCTGCTCGTCGGCGGGCGGACCACGGGTGGACAGGGGGGCGCGGGGGCGTCAGAATCGAAGGTCGCCCCAGGAACGGAGAGTGGATGAGCAAGGAAGATTTGATCGAGCTGCAGGGAGTCGTGACGGAAGTGCTGGCCGGTGGCAACTACAAGGTCAAGTGCGGAGAGAACCACGAGGTGCTCGCCCGTCTGAACGGGAAGATGCGCCAGTATCGCATTCGCGTGATCGCGGGCGACCGGGTCACGGTCGGCGTGTCGCCCTACGACCTCAAGCGCGGCCTCATCACCTACCGCGCGAAGTAGCCCCTCCCCCGTAGGGGCCGTTCCCTTCACCTATAATCCCGGCGCGAGAACCGGATGGACGCGCTGCTGACGATCCCCCGCGAAGCCACTCCGGCCGTGGTCTTCCTTCGCAGCGAGATCCCCGCCGATCACCCGTCTTCCGCCATCCTCGGCCAGGAGCGGCTGGGAGCGGGCGTCGCCGTGGCCGGCGATCGCGTCCTGACCGCCCACTACCTGGTGATGGGCGCGCGGAGGGTCGAGGTCACCGCCTTCGACGGCCGTGAGCGCACGGTCCGCCGCACCGCCGTCGACCACACCACCGGGCTGGCCCTGGTCACGCTGGATGGTCCCTTGCTGCGGCCGGCGCGCATCGAGGAGGACCACGAACCGCGCCCCGGGCTGCCGATCTTCCTCCTCACCTGCAGCCGCGAGGGCGAGCGCAAGGCGACGACCGGACACGTGTCGGTCGTCGGCCCCTTCGAAGCCTTCTGGGAGTACATGCTGGATCGCGCGATCATGACCACCGCCATCAATCCCGGCCTGGCCGGAGCGCCGCTCTTCGACGTGGAGGGGCGGCTGCTGGGCCTGGTTTCGCTGGGCCTGGCCGCCGTGGGCCGCTACAGCCTGGCCATCCCGTTGAGCCTCTACCTCGATCGGCGCGAACAGATGGAGACGGACGCGGGGCCCCGGTCGGGACGGGCCTGGGTCGGCTTCTTTCCCCAGGCCTTCGACGGCGGTGTGATCATCACGGGGGTGGTGGACGGAGGTCCGGCCGACCGGGCCGGCGTGACGCGCGGCGACCTCGTGCTCTCGCTCGACGGCCAGAGCGTCTCCAGCCTGCGGGAGCTCTACACCGCGCTCTGGCGCAAGGCGCCGGGAGAGATCGTGGGCCTGCAGATCCTCCGCGATTCAACCATCCGCGTCGTGGAGATCTCCGCGGGCGACCGCGACGACTTCTACAAGTAGGGAGATGATCCTCAAGGTCGCGCGCATCGGCCATCCCGTCGTGCGGGCCGCGGCACGCCCGGTGCCGCCGGAGGTGCTGGCGTCGGCGGACTTCCAGCATCTCGTTGACGACATGGTGGACACCATGCACGAGTACGAGGGGGTGGGCCTGGCCGGCCCGCAGGTGCATGTCGGGCTGCGCGTGGCCGTCCTCGAGGTCCCGGCCTCGGACGAGCGGGCGCGGGTGGCCGTCCCCCTGACCGTCCTCGTGAATCCGGTGGTGACGCCGCTGGGCGAGGAGAAGGAGCAGGCCTGGGAAGGCTGCCTCTCCATACCCGACCTGCGCGGCGTCGTGCCGCGCTGGAACCTCTTGCGCCTGGAGGCCCTCGACCGCCACGGCCAGCCGTACACGGTGGAGGCCGAGGGGTTCTTCGCCCGCGTCATCCAGCACGAGTGCGACCACCTCGACGGCGGCGTGTACCTGGACCGGATGGAGGGCCTGCGCACGCTGTCGTTCCTCCGCGAGTTCGAGCGGTTCGTGGCCTCGCGCGAGGACGAATAGCCACGCCTTCCATCAGCGTCGTCTTCCCCATGTACAACGAGGAGGCGTACGCGTGCCGCGCAGTGTCCTCCGCGCGCGCGGTTCTGATGGCGGAGCTGCCGGACTGGGAGATCGTCATCGTCGATGACGCCTCCACGGACCGCACGCCCGCGCTCGTGGACGCGCTGGCGCGCGAGGATCCGCGCGTGCGCGTCGTCCGCAACCCCGTGAACCGCCGGCTGGGGGGCGCGCTGCGCGCAGGCTATGCCGCAGCCACCAAGGATCTCGTCTTCTATACGGACGCCGATCTCCCCGTCGACCTCCACCAGCTTCCGCGCGCGGTGCGCCTGCTCGAGTACCAGGAGGCGGACATCGTGGCCGGCTATCGGTTCGACCGCACCTCCGAGGGCCTCGTGCGGGCCCTCTACACGTTCTGCTACAACCACCTCATCCGCACGCTCTTCGGCCTGCGCGTCCGCGACGTGAACTTCGCCTTCAAGCTCTTCCGCCGGTCCGTGCTGGAAGAGTTTCCCCTGACCAGCGAGGGCAGCTTCATCGACGCCGAGTTCCTGCTCCGGGCGCGCAAGGCCGGCTGCGTCATCATCCAGATCGGGCTCGACTACTTCCCCCGCACGCGGGGCAGGTCCACCCTGGCCTCCATACCCGTGATCTTCGCGATCCTGCGCGACATGGCGGCGCGGTGGAGGGAGTTGAGGCGCTAGCCTGATCGCGCGATCGGCGCCGCGGCATCTCCATCAGTGCGCGGCACGTCCGCCACGGGAATGGGCAGCCGGACCACGAACTCCGTGCCGCCGCCGGGCCGGTGGCCGACGGCCAGGCTGCCGCCCTGACGCTCGACGCTCTCGCGCACCACGCTGCGCTGCAGGTCCGAGTCCGCGGGCGGCTCCGGTGAATCCAGGAGCGCATCCATCAAGCGGTCGAGGACCGCGGCCGGCGCGCCGAGGCCGGTATCGCCCACGGTCACCAGGACGGCTCCGCCGCGGACGGTGGTCGCGACCTCGACCTGTCCCGTGGTGCCACTGCCACGGATCGCCACCGCCGCCCGATCGAAGAGCGCCACCAGCACGTGGCGCAGCGCGGCCGCGTCCAGGGCGATCTCCGGGACGTCCGCCCCGAGCGCGCAGGTCACCGCGATGCCATCGCGCTCCAGCGCGGGGCGGCGCGCTTCAAGCGCGTCCTCGACCACGCGGTTGACGGCATGGCGCTCGCGGGCGCCGACGGGCGAGGGAAGGGCGGCCAGGATGTTGCGCACCACCCGGGTCGCCGCTTCCGCGCGCTCGTGCAGGCGCAGGCTGTCCGCGCGGATGCGGGGGCTGGCGTCGGACTGCGACATGAGCAGGCGGGCGAGGGCGGTGATGCTGGACAAGTGGGAGCCGAGCTCGTGGACGGCGGAGCCCACCAGGCGTGTCCACCGCGAGGGGCCGGCGTCACGCGGAAACCGGGCCCGCGGGGTCCGCCGTCCCTCACGCGCCATCACCAGATCGCGCGCGGCGAGGATGACCGCCATCACCACGATCATGCTGTGGGTGAGGCGGGCACGCGCGATGTCGAGCGCGGGATAGCCGGAGGACGCCCCGAAGAGCGCGTCCGCCGCGACGATGACCGCCATCGCCACCAGCCACACCGCGCTGCCCGCCGGACGCAGGCGGTCGGCGATCCGAGGCGGCTCATCGGCGGACTCCTGCTGGGCCGCTTCGTGCGCGGCGAGGGCGGCCAGGGCCAGGAAGGGGATGATCCACCCGAGGTCGGAGGCACCGCCCGCCACGTAGCCGGGCCGGCTCCTCTGCGCGAATGCGACCGCCTGCCCCACCGCCCAGGCCGCGAGCACGGCGGAGAGCCGGCCGTAGAACTTCCTCCAATACGGGGTCAGCGCGCGCACGGCGAGCACCGCCGCCCAGGCGGGCAGCGCCAGCTTCAGCAGGGCGCGCACCAGCACGAGCTGATTGCGGAGGGCGGCATCGCCCAGCGAGAAGGGGTCGGGCAGGACGATCATGTGCGCCTGGGCATACGCGAACAACACGAGCGCCGCGCCCGCGCTCAGGCCCAGGCGCGATGACAACCGCTCGTGCCGGCGGTCGGGTCGGAGCAGCAGCGCCGCGGCCCAGCTCAGGTCCGCGGCCGCGTAGAGGACGAGAGGCCACACCCCCGCGCTCGGCCGGCCGGCCAGCCCGCCCTCCCAGACGCGCAGCGCTCGCGTCAGCGCCCACACGCCGGCCCCGCCCGCCATCCACGCCCAGAACGCGCGGCGCGATCCTCCCTGCCGCCAGGCGGCCCAGGCCATCAAAGCCGACGCCGTCACCGCGGAGGCGATCTGGAAGACGACGCTGAGGGCCTCGCGCCGCTGGGGGCCCCGCTCCACGGCCATGAGGATGGCCATGGCGCCGCAGACGAGGGCGGCCGCGGCGAATGGCCACGATCCCCGGGATCCCGCTTCGGGGGAGGACGCGGCCGTGGGGAGTCGCAGCGCGAAGCACGCGCCCGCGCTCGAGTCCTCCAGCACGATCGAGCCGCCATGGCCGCGCGCGACGAAGTGGACGAGGGTGAGGCCGAGTCCCACCCCTTCGCCGACGCGGCGGGTGGTGAAGAACGGGTCGAAGATCTGTCCGCGCAGCGCCGCGGGCACGCCGGGACCGTCGTCGATGAAGCGCAGCTCGACCTCTCCATCGTGCTGGGTCCCCCGGATACGCAACACGCCGCCCGGGCTGGCCTGGGCGGCGTTACGCAGCAGGTGCGAGAGGGCGGCGGCGAGCGCGCGCGGATCGCCGTGGACGCCGGGCAGTCCGGCCAGCTCCTCGAGGCTGACGTGCAAGGGCAGCCCTTCGTCGAGCGCGGTCTCGACGACCTCCTCGAGCAGGGCGACGAGGTCGATGTCCCGCCGCGGGCCGGGGGGAACGAGGCGGAAGGCGTTCGTCAGCTCGCGCACGATGTCGCGCGCGTGACGCGCCTGCTGCAGCATCTGCTCGCCCTTGTCCGGCATGACGACGGAAGCCGCCCGTGCCCGCCGCGACACCTCCTCCAGCTGGTCCTCCAGCTCGCCGACGGCCGCGGCCACCAGCGAGGCCAGGGCGGTGAGCCGGCCCGCGCGCTGTGATTCCTCGGCCAGCACACGGGCGGCGCGACGCGCACGACGGTCGACGTCGACCTGCCAGTGCAGGCGCACCGCGGCCGCGGCGGCCAGCAGGAGCGCGCACGCAGTCGAGAACGTGGCGCCGGCAAGGCTCGCGGCGGGCCGCAGGTAGCGCAGCAGGAGGTCCAGGATCACCGGTCCCGTCCCCGCGGCCAGGAGAGCGGGAAATGCCTGGGTCGGACCCGACCGGCCGCTGCCGACGGCAGCGATCAGGAATGCAAAGGGCAGGAACCAGGCGAGGTCCGCCCACCCGCCGGGCGGAGGCCGATGGCCGTCGAGTCCGCCCGCGAAAACGCGCAGGGTGCCGTAGCTCAATGCGAATACGGCCACGGCACCGTAGGCCCGGCGCCACGCCGGATGGTCCACCGCGCGCCACAGCACGGCCGCCCACACCGTCGTCGTCGCGGACAGCGCCCCCAGGAGGATCCTCTGCGTCGCCGAGGGCTCGGAAATCCCCGCCGTGGAGAGCACGGCGAGGTGCAGGAACGCGTAGAGGACGGCCACACCCATGAACACGCTGTCCGGCACCGCCGCCGGATCCTTCCGCAGGACGGGCGGGTGGGCCCGGAGGCCGAGGGCGACCAGCATCGGGACCAGGAATCCAAGGAAAAGGACGTCCAGGAGCCGGCCTCCCTGGCCCTCGTACGGCCGGAGGCCCCGGAGTTCCAGGGCGACCCACCAGACCTCGCCGACCGCCCACGCGGCCGCCCCGCCGGCCACGAGGTGCCAGAACGCCGCCCCCCGTGGAGTGCCGCTGCGCCGGCCGCGCCGCCAGAGGACGATCGCCGCCGCCGCCGGCGGCAAGACGAGGAGGGCATTCCCCACCCACGGCCTCCCGTCCACCCGGAAGACCGTGAAGTAGACGGCCGCGAACAACACCGTGATGAGCACGAGCCGGCGGGTCCGATCCGTCGCGCGAGCGGGCACGCCCGCTCCCGGACCGGCGGGGACGTCGAAGGCGGCGCGAGCGGTGCCAGAGGCGGGCTCCGCCGCGCGGCCAAGCTGCTGCAGGCGGCGCACCCCCTGGGCGGCCTCCTGTGTCGCGGCCAGGAGCGCCTCCAGGGATTCGCGCGGCTCGCTCTTGCGCAGGGCCAGCTCCGCCCATCCGCCGACCGCCATCAGCGGGTTGTTCAGCTCGTGCGCGATGCCGGTGGCGAAATGCACGTACTCCGACGAACTCGCGGTCGAGGGGGGCTCGTCGCCGACGCCGTGACGTGCCGGCGACGCCCCTCGCACGCGGACGGCGGCGAGGGCCAGGAGGATCCCGGTGGCGGCGAGCGCGACGATGAAGCGCGCCTCGGCGAGGGCGGGCGGGTAGATGGCGGCGACCCGCGTGACGAGGTCCACGACGAGCGGCAGCATCACCGCCGCCGGCATGACCCAGCCGCGCCGCCGCGATACGGCGTCGGTGTCGTCGCGCGCGGGTACCCAGGCGCGCCCGCGCTCGGCCGTGGCCGCCGCGGCCAGCGCGAGAAGGGCCAGCACGCTGTCGACGTTGGCCACGGAGTACGACCCATAGGGACCCGCGGCGTGGCGCCAGTTGGGAAGGATGCCGGCCATGGCGCTCGCCGTCAGTCCGACGGCGAGGATCCGGTAGGGAGCCGCGAAGGGCGGCGTCCGCACCGTCCAGGCGAGGATCGCGAAACCGGCGGCGAGCGCACACTGCTGTATGGTGAAGATCCAGAACCAGGAGAACGACGTCTCGCCCAGCGGCGCGGCGATGAAATAGAAGATGAGGAAGTAGGCCACGACGGCCGCCATCGTCCATTCCACGATGGCGGCGCGGAGCCGGCCGGCCCCCAGCGGGCGGTGCGGGCAGACGAACATGGACACGGCGACGAGCACGCTGAACGTGTAGTGCCCGGCGTGGCCGAGACCGATCAGGGCGGCGTGACCCGGAAAGACCGCGTGGAGGAGGAACGCCGACTCGGCCGCGATCTGTGCCGCCGCCGCTCCCGCCAGGAGGCTCCAGAATGCGCGCTCCGTCCCCAGGGAGGCGCGGGCGGCACGCGCGGTGGCGACGAGCGCCGCCAGCGCCGGCAGCAACAGATAAAGGTGGCCGAGCCGAACCCGTGCTTCCGCCGAGGCCGGGGGCGGGACGGCCATCGTCACGAGCACGAACAGGGCTACGTAGATGGCGCTGGCGGCAAGCGCGCGGCGGACCCCTCCCGTCATGGATGCGCGAACTCTACCACCCGCCTCTCCTTGCCGCTGCGGGGCCCCGTCGGCTAGTCTTTACGACTCGCTCATGGATGCGTCCCTTCGCACCGGTCCCCCCGTCGTCACCCTGCGCAACGCGTGGGACCGTCCCTACGACGGCGCGATCGCCGCCGCCCGGACCTGCTACTCGCCGCGCGTGATCGGGCCCGAGGAGGTCACCCCCGGCCAGCGCGATTCCATCGGTCCGTTGACCTTCGAGGCCGGGCATCACACGGTCTACCAGCACGCGCATTTCGAGTTCGGGCTGGAAAACGTGAGCCGCCAGTTCGTCTGGGCCTTCCTGCATGCCCATCCCTTCTACAACTCCGAGCAGTCCAGCCAGCGGTTCGTGCGGCTCGACCAGGTCGCCGCCTACGTCCCCCCCGGACTGGGCGGCCCCGCCCGCGAGGTGTACGAGGGCGAGCTGGAGGCGGCCTGGGAGACCTATCGCGCGTTGTCCGCGATCCTGAAGGAGGACACGCACCGCATCCTCGGCGAGATCCGGTACCTGACCCCGAACGCGTCCGAGAAGCGGCGGAAGAAGGTCGCGCGGGAATCGGAGAAGAAGGCCATCGAGCTCGCGCGCTACGTGATCCCCGTGGCCGCCTTCACCTCGATGGTGCACACGCTCTCCGGAATCGTGCTCCACCGCCTGCGCCGGATGATGCGGACGGGTGACGTGCCCACGGAGGCGGTCGAGGTGGTCACGGCCATGGTCGATCGCGTGCACGCCCTGGATCCGGCCTTCTTCGAGAAGGTCGGAGAGGCGCCCCTCGAGGCCGCCCAGGTCGTCGAGGGGCGATGGCCGGAGTTGCAGGGCGACGGCGACGCCCTGGCCCGGCGCATCGACGCGCAGCTCGGCGCGCGCACCTCCCTCCTCGTGGACTACACGGCGCGGGCGCCGGAGACGACGGCGGAGGCGGTCCGGGCCGTCCTCGGCGCCGACCCCGGGACGCTGTCGGACGCGGAGGCGCTGGCCCGGGTGCTCGATCCCTCCTACAACCGCTATCGCCTCGAGACCCTGAACCTGAGCGTACACTCGCCGCTCTCGCGCGCCCTGCATCACGCGAGCTACACGTTCCTCAAGCGCCTCTCGCACACCGCGGACAGCCAGGACCAGCGCCACCGCATGGTTCCGGGGTCGCGCCCGCTCATGACGCTCACCGACACTCGCCGGCCGGATTTCGTCACCCCGCCCCTGATCGCGGCCAACCCGCGCGCGCACGAGATCTATCTGGCGTCGATGGACCGCGCCTGGCGCGCCAAGGAGCGCCTGCTCGAGATGGGCGTGCCGCGCGAGGCGGCCCTCTACGTCCTCCCCAACGCGAAGGCGCTGCGCTTCCACGAGACGGGGAGCCTCCTGTACCTCGCCCACAAGTGGGTGATGCGCACGTGCTTCAACGCCCAGGAGGAGATCTACCAGGCCTCCATGGACGAGCTCGATCAGCTGCGCACGGTGCATCCGGCGCTGGCGCGCCACATGGGCCCTCCCTGCGTGCTGCGCGCCGGCCGTATCACCCCGACCTGCACGGAGGGCGAGCACTTCTGCGGGGTGCCCGTGTGGCGGAGCTTCCCCGACGTGGTGCGCCCGCTCTAGCTTCAACCGCCGGCCCACTCAACTTTATTTTCATTCGCCACAGCTTTCGGACCTGTGGTCCGAGGCGATGCGAGGGCTCTTCGCTACGAGCTCTCTTCACGATGCCCGGTCGTGGCCGGCACGCCGCTGGCCGACCGCATCCTGGCCTTCGAAAGCGCCACCGGCCGCCTGCGGGCGGAGGCGGGATTCTCACTCTTCGATCTCAACCGCGTCTTCCTCGCGCGCGGCTTCTGCGCGCCCGTCGCCCCCGGCACGCAGTTCATCACCCTGGGGGGAATGGTGGCCGCCGACGTCCACGGCAAGAACCACCATCGCGACGGATGCTTCGGCCGGCACGTCACCCGCCTCCGCATGCGCGTGGGGGACGGCACGATCGTCGAGTGCTCGCCGGAGCACGAATGCGACCTCTTCCGCGCCACCCTCGGGGGCATGGGCCTGACCGGCCACATCCTCGAGGTCGAGTGCCGGCTGATGCCCATCCCCTCGCCCTGGATCTGGCGTGAGAGCGAGCGCATCGCGGACATCGACCGGTTCATCGAGGCGCTCAAGGAGGCGGGTCCGCGCTGGCCCTACACCATGGGCTGGATCGATTGCCTTTCGCGTGGACGGGGCCTGGGCCGCGGCATCCTGATGCGCGGACGATGGGCGGAGCGCGCCGAGGCCCCGTCCGATCCACCCCGCCCCAGGAGGCGGCCCGCCATCCCGTTCGTCTTTCCGGGCTGGGTGATCAGCCGGGCCTCGGTGCGCGCGTTCAACTCGCTCTACTATCACCGGCACCGGACCGGCGTGAAGCGCGGGATCGTCCATCCGGAATCGTTCCTCTATCCGCTCGACGTCATCCGCCACTGGAACCGGATGTACGGTCCGCGCGGGTTCACGCAATACCAGTGCGTGCTCCCGGACACGGCCGGGCACGGTGCGGCCCGCCGGTTCCTCGAGCTGCTCACGAGCCGCGGCGGCGCGTCGATGCTGTGCGTCATCAAGGATTGTGGCGACGAAGGGCCGGGACTGCTCTCGTTCCCCCTCAAGGGCATCTCGATCGCGCTCGACATCCCGATCCGGGACGACACGCAGTCGCTGGTGGACGCGCTCAACGAGCTCGTGATCGCGGAAGGCGGGCGCATCTACCTGGCCAAGGACGCCTTCACGCGGCCGGATCACTTCCGGGCCATGGAGCCGCGGCTGCCGGAGTGGACGCGCATCCGCCGTCACTGGGATCCCCAGGGGCAGCTCCGGAGCGCGCAGTCGGTGCGCATCCTGGGCGATCGGCCATGAGCCGCTCATGAAGGTCGCCGTCCTGGGGGCGACCAAAGGCATGGGCCGCGCGCTCGCTCGACGAATGGCCCAGCGCGGGGACGCGGTGGCGCTGCTGGGCCGCGACCGGGGCGACCTCGAGCGGAGCGCGCGCGACCTCGAGGTCCGCGGTGGGGCCCGCGTGGGCATCGCGATCTGCGACCTGGAGAGACCGGAGACGTTCGCGCCCGCGCTCGAGGCGGCGGAGATGGCGCTGGGCGGACTGGACACGGTAGTCGTCACCGCGGGCCTCTTTGCCGCCCAGGACCGGCTGGAAGCGGACCCTGAGCTGGCCCGCCGGCTGCTCCTCGTCGACTTCACGAACACCGTCGCCTTCTGCGAAGAAGCGCGGCGCCGGCTGCTCGCGCGGGGCGGGGGCACGCTGTGCGTGTTCAGCTCCGTGGCGGGCGAGCGCGGGCGCAAGCCCGTGGTCCTCTACGGCGCGGCCAAGGCGGGTCTGACGCGCTACCTCGAGGGACTCGATCACCGCTTCCGCGCCGCCGGGTTGCGGACGGTCTGCGTCAAGCCCGGCTTCGTCCGCACGTCCATGACGGACGGTCTGCCCACCCCGCCGTTTGCGGGCGAGCCGGAGGGGGTGGCCAGGCGCGTGCTCCGGGCGATCGACGCCGGCACTCCGGTCGTCTACGCGCCCGCGGCGTGGCGCGGGATCATGCTCCTGATCCGCCTGCTGCCCCGCTTCGTGATGCGCCGGGTCGGATTCTAGCTCGACGCCTCGAGGCATGCGGCCGCCGTGCGCCCGCTGCGGACGGCGCCCTCGATCGTGGCCGGCAGTCCCGTATTCGTCCAGTCCCCGGCCAGGACCAGCCCGCGGACCTCGGTCTCGGGCCCCGGCCGGATCTCTTCCGCCTCCGGGCCGCATACGAACGTGGCCTCGGGCTCGCGGAGCACGAGCGAACGCACGACGCGGGCCTGGGCCATGGCCTCCGCGAAATACCGGCGCAGCGCCGCCTCCGCCACCGCGACCAGCTCCGCGTTGGGCCGCGGGGCCGCGCGGACGGCCGCGCTCACGATGAACGCGAGGTGCTGCGGAGCCTCCGCCCGGCCATAGAGCCGTCCCTTGTCGAAGACCCACTCCACCTCCGCCTCGCGCAGGCCGGCCATGGGGCGATCGAGGACGACGCGGTCGAGCCAGAGCTCGATGGAGACGATCGGAGAGCCGCGCAGCCGCGCCGCGCTCGAAAACGGCACCTGCGCGCGGATCTCTTCCGGAACGAGCGCGGGCAGCGCGGACCAGGGCACGGCGGCCACGACGGCGTCGGCTTCCACACGATGGGATACGGACCGCGCGCCGCGGCGCATCTCGTCCTTGGTCTCCGCGCGCTGTACGTAGTGCACGGCCCGCGCGCGCCCGCCGGCGACCTCGACCGCCTCGGCGAAGGCGCGCCGGTGCACGGCGCCCCCGCGGGCCTCCAGATAGCGCGCGAGACGGTCGTGCAGGCGCCCATAACCGGCGCGCAGGAACACCAGCCGGGCGGCGTCGCTCCGCCGCAGGAACGCCTCGCGAAAGACCTCACGGAAGAGCACGGCGGCGGCGCGCTCGGGTGTCTCGTTGAGGATCGCCGTGGCCAGCGGGTCCCACAGCAGGGTCCGCGTCGCGGCGCTCTGGCCCGTGCGCCGGAACCATTCCGCGAGGGTGAGCCCATGGGGCACGCGCCCCCACCGCGCAGCCCGGCCGAAGCGCAGGACGTCGAGGCGCGACCGCCAGGGCAGCCGGAGGGGAAGGAGGCCGGCGAGGAGATGCCAGGGCGCAGGCAGGCCGGGGCAGTCCAGGCTGGTCCAGCCGCGGTCGTCGCGATAGTCGATCCGCAAGTGGTCCTGCACGATCAGGAGATCCGAGGCCCCCGCCCGGCGCAGGAGGTCGAGGGTCGCCTCGTAGCCGGCGATCATGAGGTGCGTGCCGTTGTCCACGTCTTCGCCCGTCACCGTATCCGGGAAGGAGGTAGCGCGGCCGCCCAGCACGCCGCGCCGCTCGAGAAGCGTCACCTCGTGCCGGTGCTCCTGCAGGGCGATGGCGGCGGCCAGTCCGGCGAACCCGCCTCCGACGACCACGACTCTCATCGGCCGGCGTACACGCGGGCCAGCGTGCGGGCGGCGACCCAGAGCTTGCGTGGCGTCGACAGCCGGAGCCGCGGTCCGGGCGGGAAGGAGCGGCGCACCAGCTCGTCGAGCAGGGCACGGTAGACGCCGGCCATCAGCTCCGCGGAAGCCATCGCCCGCCGATCTTGGGCGGGCAGGAGCGCCGCCGCGCGGACGTAGTGTTCCCGCGCGCGCTCGGCCTCGAAGCGCAGGAGAGCCGTCACTTCCGGACGACGGGCGGCCGAGGTGCCGTCGAGCAGCTCGGCCTCGTCCACCCCGAAGCGGGCAAGGTCCTCCAGCGGCAGGTACAGGCGGCACCGCGTCCCGTCGGCGCCGATGTCACGCAGGATGTTCGTGAGCTGCAGGGCGACGCCCAGCTCGACCGCGTACTCGCGGGTGCGCGGCTGGCGGTACTCGAAGATCTCGATGGAGGCGAGCCCGACCGCCGAGGCCACCTTCTCGCAGTACGCGCGCAGGTCCGCGAAGGTCGCGTAGCGGCGCGGAGTCAGGTCCATCCGGCACCCCTCCACGATCTGCTCGAAGCAGGCGCGGGGAATCGGGAACTGGAAGACCGCTTCCGCGAGCTCCTGCCCGAGCTCGGTCGTCGGCTGTCCGGCGTAGCAGCGTTGCGCCTCCTCGAGCCATCGGCGCAGCCCGGCCTCTCCCTCCCCGTCGGGCTCGTCCACGCAATCGTCCACGACCCGGCAGAACGAATAGAGCGCGTAGATCGCGCGTCGCTTGGGAGCGGGCAGGATCCGGAAGGCGTAATAGAAGCTGGTGCCGCTCTGACGTGTGATGCGCGCGGCGAGGGAGGGAGGCACCTCTTCAGGCGGCGCGCGCGGACCAGCGCCAGGCGCGCCAGAAAAGCCGCGCCTTGCCGAGCGCGCCATGCCGCGGCCGGCGGCGGAAGACGTCGTCGTCCGCGTCCTCGATGGCGTCGAGGATGCCCGAGCCGCCGAGCCAGGTCAGCCGCATCTCGAAGCGCAGGTCCCGGCCCACGAGGTCACAGAGTGGCCGGCCCCGCTCGAACAGGCCGCGGGTCCGGGCGACGAGCTCCGCCATGAGCGCGTGGAACTCGGGCGTCATGCGCCCGGCGTTGAGGTCCCATTCCTTCACCGCGAACCGGTCCATCAGCTCGCGGGGCAAGTAGATGCGGCCTTTGCGCAGGTCGAGGGCGAGGTCCTGCCAATGGTTCGCGAGCTGCAGCCCCGTGCAGATCGCGTCCGAGAGCGGCGGCAGGGCGGGGTCCCGGTAGCCGAAGATGAGGAGCACCAGGCGTCCGACCGGGTCCGCGGAGCGCCGACAGTAGTCGAGCACCTCCCCCCAGGTGTCGTAGCGCGTCTTCACCGTGTCCTGCCGGAAGGCGGAAAGGAGGTCCAGGAGGAGCGACTTGGGAATGTCCAGCCGGCGTACCGTCTCCGCGAGGGCGATGAAGATGGGATCCTCCGCCTGTCCTTCGTAGGCGGCGTGGAGACGCGCTTCCCACTGATCGAGCTTCTCCGCGCGCATGCCTTCGTACATGGGCTCGTCGGCGAAATCGTCGGCGGCGCGCGCATAGGCGTAGAGGGCATGCACGTAAGGGCGCTTCGCACGGGGGATGAAGAGGCCGACCGGGAAGTTCTCGTAGTGCGCGCGTACGCGCGCCTCGCAGATCGCGAAGGCCTCGTCCACCGTCAGCGTCATCGCGAGGCGCGCCCAGCGGCGGCGTTGTCGAAGGCGATGCGGTCGACGGGATCGAGGTCGAGCTCGATGACGCCGAGCAGGCGGCCGTGGCCGAGGCGCGCGGGGACGGCGAGGGCCATTCCGCGGTAGCCGTACTCGCCGGACAGCGACACCGTCACGGGCAGGATGCTCGGGTCCGCGGACGCGAGCGCGCGCAGCACGCGGACGGCGGCCGCGGCCAGGGCGACGGGGCCCGGCCAGCGTCCAGAGGCGCGCGCGAGAGCGGTGCGGGCGGCGGCCGGCGCCAGGCGATCGATGGGCACTCCGCCGATGAGGGCCGTACCTCGCGGCAGCACCAGCCGCCCCGGCGGCCGGCCGATCACGATCGCGGCCACGTCGCGCGGCCGGCCGTCCACGGCGAGGGCGAGCTGCCGCCTCACCGCCGCCGCGATCGCCACCGGCGCGCTGCCGACGACGCGGTCGCGGGCAAAGCCCTTCGAGGCGGCCAGCTCGACCAAAGCCGGAGGTCCGCCGGCGATGACGAGCGGGGCACGGCCGAGCGACGGGCGCAACCGGTCCAGGATCTCCCCGGCTTCCGACGGCAGGCGGCCCGGCTCGAGGGCGGGGGGATCGGCAAGGACGACCGCATCGACTTCGCCGAGCCGTTCCAGCGGCCCGCCCTCCACCAGGCTATCGAACCCCTCGACCGGTCCGGACTGGAGGATGTCCAGCGCCTTGCCCTGGGCCTTTGCAGCGTCGGGGTCGAGGAGGAGGATGCGCCGGAAGACCTCGCCCGCCGCCAGGCGGCGGGCCAGGGTCGCGCCCAGCTCGCCCGACCCGATGACGGCGATGGTCTGCGGCATGCGCGTGGAGGCGGCGATTCTAGCATCCGGGTCTCCGCGAGGCCGCTCGCCAGCGGAGGGCCGCGCGATCAGCGCTGAGGACGCCGGGGCGCCGGCCGCGCCCGGGCAGCGCCGCTGACCTCGCTTGCGCGCACCATGGTCACCGTGTACCCGCTCAGGGCATCGAAGGGCTCACTCACGAGCTGCACCCAGGTGGTTCCGCGCCGGGCGGTGAAGCCGGGCAGCTCGTTGTAGAACATGCTGCCGGCGTAGACGAACGAGTAGCCGGTGCGGCGCAGGGCCGCCTGCGACTGCCGGGCGATGTCCGTCAGGCGCAGCGAAGCCGGGCAGGCATAGGTGACGATGGCGAGCTGGCCGTCGACGAACGCCTTCGGGAAGTCACCCGAGCGGTCGACGGGCCCGGACTGGAGCTCGGCCTCGTCGTAGTCGCGGGTACGGCACTCGCGGATCTCGCAGCCGGAGAGGCGCGGCAGGATCGGAAGGTCGCGGCAGCCTTCCGCGTCCGCCGGCCAGGCGGCGGGAGCGAGGGACAGCAGGACGGCCAGGGTCAGGGCACGCGCGCGCATCGTCCTCTTTCACCATTACCACAGGCGGACCGGGCCGTGGCCGAGCGTCGGCTTAGCGCGCGACCAACATCATGGTCATGTCGTCGCGCGGCCGCACGTTCCCGCAGAAGGCGAGCACATCCTCGCGGACGCCCTCGATGAGGTCGGGCGGGGCCAGGGCGGCGTGAGCGACCAGCCAGGCCTGGAGCCGTTCCTCACCGTACTCCTGTTCCATGGCATCGAAGGCCTCGGTGATGCCGTCCGTGAAGAGGAACAGACGGTCGCCGGGCACGAGCGTGGTCTCGAGGACGTCGTAGACGGCGTCCGGAACGATGCCGAGGGCCACGCCGGTGGCGGGCAGGCGCTCGACGCCGCCCGGGCGGAGCACGAAGGGCGCGTTGTGACCGCCGTTGACGTAGCGCAGCGATCCCGTGAAGGGATCGTATTCGGCGTAGAACAGGGTGATGAGCCGGTTGCTCGGGATGTTGGCGTGCAGGTGCGCGTTCAAGGTGCGCATCAGGTCCGAGCCACGCAGCCCCGCGCTGAGCAGCGTGCGCAGGCTTCCCTGGAGAAGGGCCATGAGGAGCGCGGCGGGGATTCCCTTGCCCGCCACGTCGCCCATGGCCAGGGCGACGTGGCGCTGCCCCAGCTCGATGATGTCGAAGTAGTCGCCGCCCACGGTGTTGGCGGGGCGCATGGCCGCGTAGACGGAAGTGCCCTCCCGGGTGAACGGCTCAAACGGGAGGAGCCCGAACTGGATCTGGCGGGCGATCTCGAGGTCACCCTTGAGGGCGAGCTTGTCCCGCAGCTCGATCATGAGCAGGGCGAACATCAGGGTCGCGGAGACGAGCGCGAACGTGAAGA
>QHVP01000222.1 GCA_003222295.1 Acidobacteriota bacterium
CAACATGCAGAGCGGGACCTCGCGGAGCGTCACCGTGACGGTGCGAACGCTGATCCCCACCCCGATCACGAACATCGCCTTCGTCGAGAGCAGGGAGGCGGACCAGGAGCCGGACAACAATGAGGTCAGGCTCGAAACCGAGATCCGGGCTCCCTGAACGACGGCGCGAAACCCTCGCTGCGCTCGGGGGGCGCGTGAATCCACGGTACACTCCGCGGCCCATGTCCCACCGTGACCCCGCCCTCGAGCCGATCCCGGGACGTCGTCGGTTCCTCACCGCGGCCACGGGCGCCGCCGCCATCGCGCTTGGTCGTGTCCCCGCCGGCCGGGCGGATGCACCCGCCGCGAGCGGCCGTCGCTCGCTGTCTTTCTTCAACACGCACACCGGCGAGAGCGTCTCCGCGGTGTATTGGGCGGACGGCGAGTACCGCGGCGAAGGCCTGGCCGCGATCGATCGCGTGCTGCGCGACCACCGCACGGGCGCCGTCCGGCCGATCGACCGCCGGCTGCTCGAGGTCCTGCACGCGCTGCGCGGCGACATCGGCACGAGCGCGCCGTTCCACGTGATCTCCTGCTACCGGTCGCCGCAGAGCAACGAGGCGCTGCGCCGCGCCGGGCGCGCGGTGGCGGAGCACAGCCTGCACATGGAGGGCAAGGCGGCCGACATCCGCGTGCCGGGCGTGACGCTCGATGACCTGCACCGCGCGGCCGTGGCCCGTCGCGCCGGAGGCGTCGGCTACTACTCCGGCCCGTCCTTCGTGCACGTCGACGTGGGCAGCGTCCGATACTGGTAGGCCGCGCCCGCCCGCTTTACTTGCCCGCCTCCAGCTTCTTCCAGGCGGCCACGTACTCGTCGACGTTGGCCGCGGTGACGACGTCCACCCCGGAGTCGATGATCGGGGAAGGCGGCTGCTTGCCCGCCTTCAGCTCCGCCAGGATCCGGACCGGCTCCGCGCCCCAGCCGAAATACTTCTGACCGAGGAGGACCTGGACCTTGCCCTCGCGCAGCAGGTCGGGCGCGGGCGGGATGGTGTCGAAGGAGATGAACTTGGTGCGCGCCGGGTCCACGGACTCCAGCGCGTTCCGCGTGAACACCGGCCAGCCGCCGACCGAGATCCACGTCCCGAGATCGGGATAGCGGCGGCCGCCGGAGGCGATGATCTCCGCGCAGCGCACGGGGTCTTCCTTGATGTCGTAGACCTCGACGATCTTCATCGCCGGATGCTGGGCGAGCACCGCCCGCACGCCTTCCAGCCGCCGCTGCAGGTTCACCGCGCCCACGCTCGTGATGATCGCGACCTTGCCCTTCCCGCCCAGGAGCCGCGCCGCCTCCTCGCCCATGATGCGGCCCGCGGCCAGGTCGTCGACGCCGTAGAAGGCGACCCGCTTCGATTTCGGCGCGTCCGCGTCCCAGGTGACGACGGGGATGCCCGCGGCGACGGCGCGATCGATGGTCTCGGTGAGGAAGTCGCCGTTGAGGCACGAGATCGCGATGCCGTCCACGCCCTGGGTGATGAACGACTCCAGGATCTCCTTCTGCCGGAGCTGGTCCGCGGTCTCCGATCCGCGCCAGAGGATCTCCACGTTCCCGAGCTCCTTGGCCTTGCGCTCCGCCCCCACGCGCGCGTAGTTGAAGACGGGAAGGTCGAGCGATTTCGGGATGACGGCGAAGCGGTACTTGTGGCTGGCCGCGCTGGCCCCCGGCGAGGGCGCCGGGGAGCCACCACCGCCCGTGCACGCGAGTCCGGCCATCAAGAGCGCGAGCGTTGCCGCCAGCCTGCGAGGTCGCATGAGTCCGCCTTTCATTTGCCCTGCCTGGCCATGAGCTGGTCCATCACCACGATCACGATGACGACCAGGCCCACGATCAAGCGGTCGTAGAACGTGGCCCCCGGGATCTGCGGCAGGGCGTTGCGCAGCACGCCGAAGATCAGGGTCCCCAGCACTGCTCCCATCACGGAGCCGCGGCCACCGCTGAGGCTGGCGCCGCCCACCACCGCGGAGGCGATGATGTCGAGCTCGTAGCCGGTGGCGAGGTCCGCCTTGCCCTGGCCCTGTACGACGAGGAGCACCACTCCCGCGATGGCGGCCAGGGTCCCCGCCAGCACGTAGACGGACGTCTTCATCGCCGCCACCGGGATTCCCGAATAGAGGGCTGCCGTCTCGTTGCCGCCCACCGCGTACACGGCGCGTCCCCACTGGAAGGCGTTCATGAGGACCTGGAAGAGGAGGCCGAGCGCGATCATCACCGAAGGCGCCAGCCAGGCGATGGGGAGGCCCAGCGGCCGCCATCCCGGGGGCAGCGCGCCGGAGACGTCGAAGAAGCGGCCTTCCGTGATGATGAAGGCGGCGCCCCGGGCGACGCCCATCATCCCCAGCGTCGCGATGAACGGCGGCAGACCCACGAGCACCACGAGGGCCGCGGTGACCACCCCCGCCAGGACGCCCACTCCGATGCCGGCGGCCAGGCTGGTCGCGAGCGCGTAGCCGCTCTCGACGAAGAGCTTGCCCGCGACCACGCCGGCCAGGGCGATCACGGCGCCGGGGGAGAGGTCCACGCCGCCGGAGATGATCACCATGGCGGCGCCGACGGCGGCGATGCCGTAGACGGACGAGTACTTGAGGATGAGGAGGCCATTGGCGCCGTTGAGGAACGGGTGGCTGCGGCCGGCCTCCGGCCACAGGTACCAGGTGAAGAACGCGATCTCCGCCAGCAGGATGATCACCGTGCGGGCCTCCCGCACGCGCCAGAACCACTTCACGCGGCGTGGCCCTCTTCGGCGGTGGCCAGGTGCATCACGCGCTCCTCGGTCGCATCGGCGGCCGCGATCTCACCCTGCAGCCGGCCCTCGCGCATCACCAGGATCCGGTCCGCCAGGGCCAGCACCTCCGGCAGGTCGCTGGAGACGACCAGGCAGGCCGCGCCCTCCGCGGCGACGCGACGCACGATGCCGTGGATCTCGTACTTGGCGCCGACGTCGACGCCCTTCGTGGGCTCGTCCAGGAGCAGCACGCGCGGCCGCGTGGCCAGCCAGCGCGCGAGCACGACCTTCTGCTGGTTCCCGCCACTGAGCGTGTCCGGGGTGGCGTCGAGCGAGGAGGCCTTGATGCGCCACTCCGCGAGCAGTCCTTCCCCCGACCGCCGTTCGCGATCGCGGCGCAGCACGACGTCTCCGTCCGCGACCGCGCGCGGCAGGGCGAGGTTGTCGCCCAGGCCCAGGTTGAAGAGGAGGCCCTGACGCTGGCGCTCCTCGGGCACGAGGACCAGGCCCGCGCGTGCCGCGCGGCGCGGGGAACCGAAACGGACCGCGCGGCCGCCGAGCTCGAGCACACCCTCGTCCGCCGCGTGCAACCCGACGAGTGTCTCCAGGAGCTCCGAGCGCCCGGATCCCACCAGCCCGAAGAGTCCCACGACCTCGCCGGGACGGAGCGAGAGCGCGATGCCCTGGAAGCACGGCCGGCGTGTCCAGTTGCGCAGGGCGAGCAGGGGCGCGGACGTGGGCGGCCGCGCCTCCGCCTCGCGAGGCGGCAGGTCGCGTCCCACCATCGCGCGGACCACGTCGGCGGTGGCGACCTCGGCGCGCGGGAACGTGCCGACGTGGCCCCCGTCGCGCAGAACGGTGATCCGGTCGCAGAGGCGGAAGACCTCGGGGAGCCGATGGGAGACGTAGAGGAGGGTGAGGCCGCGGTGGCGCAGGTCCTCGAGTATCGCGAACAGGTGGTCGGTCTCGGCGTCGGTCAGCGACGTCGTGGGCTCGTCCAGGGCCAGGATCCGGCATTCGAAGACGAGGGCGCGCGCGACCTGCACGAGCTGGCGGTGCGCAGTGGGCAGGCTTTCCATGCGCGCATCGGGCGAGACGTCGAGGTGCAGGCGCGCGAGCAGCTCGCGCGTGCGCTCGCGCATGGCGCGCTCGCG
>QHVP01000225.1:0-322 GCA_003222295.1 Acidobacteriota bacterium
GGCCCCGTCATCGCCCCCCCGGCCAGGGAGCTCCTGGAGGACGAGCGCTGGTACGTCGTGCGCAACATGATCGTGTTGCTCCACCGGGTGGGGGACCGCTCCGCGCTCACGGACATCCGGCACGCCGCCGGCCACCACGACCTGCGCGTGCGGCTCGAGGCCATCAAGTGGCTCCTGGCCTACGATCCCGAGGTCCCGCGCGACCTGCTGGAGAAGGCCATCAACGATCCGGACCCGAAGCTCGCGGAGGCGGCCATCGTCCTCGCCGGCAGCTACGGGATCAAGGAGGCGGCGGCTCCGCTCCTCGCGATCGTGAACGGGT
>QHVP01000225.1:335-2886 GCA_003222295.1 Acidobacteriota bacterium
GCGCTGCCCCGGCTCGACCACTACTTCCGCAGTCCGCTGTTCACGATGGTTTCGCTCGAGGAGAGGCGCGCGGCCTTCCGCTCGCTGTCCCTCTACCCGTCCGAAGCGCGGCGTCCCTACGTGGAGCGCGGGCTCCGCACGCGCGATCCCGAGATTCGCCGGGTCTGCGAGCGACTGGACCGCGAGTCCCCACCGGTCGAGCGCGAAGGAGACGCCTCATGCCCCCGGCCGGCTCCGAAGAGCCCACTCGCGATCGGCAGGCCCTCGAGCGCCTGATCGTCCACATCGCGGCCGCCATCAACATCCGCGCCCTCTACGACGGTGCCCACCCCCGCGTCGCCCAGGCCGTCCAGTCCATCCTCGACGGCCTGACGGTGGCGCTGGCCGGCCGGGAGGCGGTCACACTCTTCATCGTCGGTGACGACCTCATCGTGGACGATCGCCCATTGCGCCGGTCGGGCATCTCTCAGAAGGGTTTCGTGCAGGCCCTCCGGCGGAGGCGAGTCGAGCGGCTGACGCTGGTGCGTGGCCTCGAGGCCGTGCAATGCCTGCAGCTCGTCTCCGTCATGGCCGCGGGGGGCACGCCGGCCAGCACTCCGAACGTGATCGTGGGCGGCGTCGAGCTGAAGGCCGCGGACGGCCGCTCCGCCGGCGGCGAGGCTCGCCCCCTGGCCGCGCTCTCGGGCGCGCAGGTCGCGGAAGGACAAGAGGCCTTCGCGCGTTTCCGAACCGACCGGAAGGGCAGCCTGCACAAGATGGAAGAGGTCGTCTGGAGCCTGATGGAGACCCTGGCCCGCGCCGCGCACGACGTCATCCCGCTCGCGCCGCTCAAGAGTCACGACGAGTACACGTTCGTCCATTCCATCAACGTGTCGCTGCTGGTGCTGGCCCAGGCGCGCTCCTTCGGGATCCAGGGCCCCATGCTGCACGCGCTGGGGCTGGCCGCGCTGTGCCACGACGTCGGCAAGCTCAGCGTCCCCCTGGACGTGCTCAACCGGCCGGGCAAGCTCGAAGGCGAGGACTGGAGGATCATGCAGAGCCATGCGGAGGTGGGCGCCTGGCAGCTCGCCGCCGTCGACGAAGCGCCTCCCCTGTCGGTCGTGGTGGCCTACGAACACCACCTGCGCTTCGATGGCCAGCCCACCTATCCCGTGCTGCGCCGTCCACGCCGTCCGGCGCTGGCCTCGCAGCTCACGGCCCTGGCCGACACTTTCGAGATCCGCTGCTGGTGGGGAACTTCCACCGGCTGGCGGGGGGAACGCCCGCGGGGCAGTAATCGAGATCGATCGACGAGGTCAGCATGGCACGCGTCGCGCCGCGACCGATCTGGCGAGAAACTCAGGAGCCGCCCTCGATGCCCCTGTTGCGAGGACCGAAGACCAGCTCGGCCTCGTATTGATTGTGGCGCCGGCAGCGCAGCGAGATGTTCTCGGTGGTCGTCGGACCTCCCAGCGCGTAGGCCCGGATGTGATGGAACTCCAGGAAGGCGCGCTCGGCGCATCGGCGTCCATCCTCGCTGACGAAGGCGCATTGGCCTCCATCGCTTCGCCAGGCCGATCGTTTGACGTGGCTCGGCGTGTGACGCGACGTGAGCCGGCCATTCGAGACCGGGCTATCCGTCCCGGGGCGGATGGCGCGAGGTGCGCGCGGCTTCGTCGCCGCGCCCAGCTTCTCCTTTTCGACCCGTTCTAGAAGGAGGGCGATCGCGCGGTCGAAGATCGCGCCCGGATCACCATCCGGGATTTCGCGACGGAGGAGTGCCTGAACGCGCCGCAGCTTGTCGTGGCTCTCCCTGCCGATCGTGAACTGGACGCGGTAACGCTCGGGCGACGTCGTCTCGACGATCGGGCGGCGCGTTGCCGGTCGCGCGGCCGGAGCGCTCGTCGGAAGCACCGATTCTGGAGGCATGACAGCCGTCGGCTTCACTTCAATCGCTGGCGGCGGCGCGGGCGCGGAGAGGGGCGGGGGTGCCGCTGGCGTGACACCTGGAAGCTTCCGGACCGAGGAGGGCACATCCGGTCGAGGTGCCAATTCCGCAACCAGGGCCTCGATCTCGCGCCGGCTGCGGCCGCTGGCCCTGGCCAGCACTGCCTCGTGGTTCTCCGGCGTGAGGTGCGGGCTGAGCATCCGGACCGAGGTGAGGGAGAGAGCGCCGGAGGCGAGAGCGTCGAGGATGACGGGAAAACGCCGACAGGTCCGCGCCGCGTAAATCCGATTGCAGGCGGCGTCCTCGGAGAGTTTGAGGATCTCTGTGCAGTAAGTGAAGAGTGAGCCGTGCCCCTGGGCGGCGTAGAGAGACGCGCGCGTGTCGAGCTCTGCCAGGTGGGCCACGAGCTCCACGGACGCTTCTCTCTCTTTGCCGGCCAGCGCCGCGATACGGGCCAGGAGTTCTTGATCGGAGAGACCAGACGCGAGAGCGAAGATGTTCGTATTCATGAACCCTATGTATCACGGTGATTTTTGGAGGCGCCGCGAAGGCCGAGCAGGCGCGAGGAGCGCCGAACGATCACGCCTTGGTGCGCGCAGGAGGGTCGGCGCGCGAACCGCGTTG
>QHVP01000226.1:0-1085 GCA_003222295.1 Acidobacteriota bacterium
GTACCCTCTTCGAATCCGTCCGCGGGGTCGTTTGTCGTCCGTCGGGAGCGCTGCTAAATTAGCTCGTTGCCGGTACTTGGGAGGGCCTGCTGGACTACGTTTGCAAGGTCGGGGCGCCGACGGGAGAGGTGGTGGAGCAGACCTTCGCCGCCCCCGACGAGTCCGCCCTCCGCACGGAGCTGGAGCAGAAGGGGTATTACCTCTTCTCCGTCCGGCGCGGGATGGGGCTGCGCGGTCTCGGGCTCCGGCGGCCGCACATTCCAACCGAGCGGCTGCTGATCTTCTCCCAGGAGCTGGCCGCGCTCCTCAAGGCCGGCTTGCCTCTCGTGCAATCCCTCGACGTCATGCTCGAGCGACAGAAGGACCAGACCTTCCGCCGCTCGCTGGAGACGATCCGCGAGAAGGTGAGATCGGGCGTCGCCTTGTCGGAGGCGTTCCGGGCCGAAGGCGCGCTCTATCCGCCCATCCTCTCCGCGAGCCTCATCGCGGGAGAGCGCAGCGGCAACCTGGAAGGCGTGCTGCGGCGGCTGGGTCAATACCTCCGTCTCAGCTACGCCCTGCGCCGGAAGGCCATCGCCGCCGCCGTCTACCCCCTCCTGCTCTTCGCGATGATGGGCGCGCTCCTGGCCGTGATGGTGCTGTTCGTCATCCCCGGGTTCAAGGAGTTCTACGGCGGGATGGATGTGGAGCTGCCCCTCCTCACGCGCGTCGTGATGGCCTTCGCCGTGTTCCTCCGGCACAACGTGTTCTGGGTGGTGCTCGTCCTGGTGGCGGGCTGGGTCGCCTTCAAGGCCTGGGCGCGCCGGGAGAGCTCGGCCATCGTCATGGACCGCCTCCTGCTGTCGGTCCCCTACTTGGGCCGTTTGATGAAGATGTACGCGACCAGCCAGCTCACGCGCACTCTTTCGGCCCTCCTTCAAGGCGGCCTGCCCCTCCTGAACGCCCTCGAGGTGGCGGGGGCCTCGATCGGGAATAGGGCGATGGCCTCCGTCGTATCCAGAGCAGCGCATCAGATCCGGGAGGGGCGAAGCCTGACCATGGCCCTCGAATCCACGGGCATGATCGACAGCCTCACTCTCGAGATG
>QHVP01000226.1:1281-7176 GCA_003222295.1 Acidobacteriota bacterium
GTGGCTGAGCCCGTGCACATCCCGTCCCCGCCCGCCGCCGCCTCCGCCGCGGAAGAGGAAGCGGCCGCGCGCGCGCTCGCCCAGCGCTACGCGCTCGAGTTCGTGGACGTCGCCTCCTACGCTCCCGATCCCGAGATCCTGCAGTCCGTCCCCGTGGAGCTGATGTTCCGCTACACCTTCCTGCCCTACCGCCGGCACAACGGCCGGCTCGTGCTCGTGATGGCCGATCCCACCGACATCCCCGTCGTGGACGAGCTGAGCCTGCTCCTGCAGACGCCGATCCAGCCCGCGGTGGGGACCCCGTCCGCCATCCACGAGGCGCTCAAGCGCGGACAGGGCACGCAGCGCGTCCTGGAGGAGGCTTCGGAGTCCTTCAAGATCCAGCTCCTGCGCGACGACGAGAACGGTGACGACGTCCTTTCCATCGACCGCATCCAGGCGGATGCCTCGCCCATCATCCGTCTCATCGATTCCACCGTGTTCGACGCCCTCAACCGCCGGGCCTCGGACATCCACATCGAGACCCGCGACACCGAGGTCGTCATCAAGTACCGCATCGACGGCGTGCTGCAGGCGGCCATGAAGCCGATGGCCAAGGAGCATCACTCCACGATCATCAGCCGCATCAAGGTCATGGCCGAGCTGGATATCGCGGAGAAGCGGATCCCGCAGGACGGCCGCTTCCGGGTCAAGGTCCGCGGCCGCTCCGTCGATTTCCGCGTGTCCATCATGCCGTCCGTGCACGGCGAGGACGCCGTGATCCGCATCCTGGACAAGGAGAGCCTCTCCGAGCAATTCACCTCCCTGCGGCTGGACGTGCTCGGCTTCGACGAGAAGGAGCTGACCCGCTTCCGCCGCTTCATCCGCGAGCCCTACGGGATGGTGCTGGTCACGGGGCCGACCGGCTCCGGCAAGACCACCACGCTCTACGCCGCGCTCAGCGAGATCAAGAGCGAGGAAGACAAGATCATCACGATCGAGGACCCGGTCGAGTACCAGCTCAAGGGCATCACCCAGATCCCGGTGAACGAGAAGAAGGGGCTCACCTTCGCGCGCGGCCTGCGCTCGATCCTGCGGCACGACCCGGACAAGATCATGGTGGGCGAGATCCGCGACGCGGAGACGGCGGACATCGCCATCCAGTCCGCGCTCACCGGCCACCTCGTCTTCACCACCGTCCACGCCAACAACGTGATCGACGTGCTCGGCCGCTTCCTCAACATGAAGATCGAGCCCTACAACTTCGTCTCCGCCCTCAACTGCGTGCAGGCCCAGCGGCTGGTGCGGACCATCTGCGTGCACTGCAAGCGCAAGGTGCGCGCCTCGCTCGAGCTGCTCGAGCAATCCGGCCTCAAGCCCGACGCCTACGCCGACGTCTGGTTCTACGAAGGCGCCGGCTGCCTGGAGTGCGGGGGCACCGGCTACAAGGGCCGCATGGCCATCTCGGAGCTGCTCGACCTCAGCGACAACGTGCGCGAGCTGATCCTGGCCCGGCGCTCCAGCGCGGAGATCAAGCGCGCGGCGCGCGAGGAGGGGATGGTCTTCCTGCGCGAGTCGGCCGTCTCCAAGGCCCTGGCCGGCCACACCACCCTCCACGAGATCAACAAGGTCACGTTCGTGGAGATCCCATGAGCCGGGAGCGCTGAGCGTGGGTATGCCCGCCCGCCTGTGGCGTGCCCTCCGCGAGCCGGAGCAGCCGCAGGTGGCGCTGGAGATCCGGGCGGGCGGCGTCGGCGTCGTGCGCACGCGCCGCGACGGCCGCGCGGTCGTGCTGGCCGCCGCTTCCGCGGTGGAGCTCGATCCGGAGGTCCTCCTCCCGTCGCTCACCCAACCCAACCTCGCCGATCCCGAGCGTTTCCGGATGGCCTGCCGCAGCGCGCTGGAACGAGCGGGAGTCCTCGACGGCGCCCCCATCGCGCTCGTGCTTCCCGACCCCGTGGCTCGCATCGCCATCATCCCGGCGGCCGAGCTGGCCGGCCGTCCGTCCGAGATGGAGGAGCTGGTGCGCTTCCGCCTCCGCAAGTCGCTGCCGTTCGACGTGCGCGAGGCGCGGGTGGGGCACGTGCGGTCCCCGCGCGCGTCCGACCCCGTCATCGTGGTGGCGGCCCTGGGCAGCGTGCTCGACGCCTACGAGGGCGCGTGCCGATCGCTGGGACTGGATCCGGGCCTCGTCGAGCTCAGCGGGCTGGCCCTGTGTCGCTCCGCGTTCGGCCCCGACGCGAAGGGCGACCGCCTGCTCGTCAACTGGGACGAAGGATACGCGACGCTGATCCTCGTGCGCGAAGGGTGGCCGGTGCTGGCTCGTACGCTGACGGGGCCGATGGTGTCATCGCCGGCGGAAGTGGCGCGGGAGGCGGCCCAGACCCTCGTCTACGCGCGCGAGCGCCTCTCCAGCCCCCGGCTCGAGCAGGTCGTGGTGCGCGCGGCGGGACTCCTGGGAGCGGACGCGGCGGCAGTGTTGGAGGCGCCGCTGGGCCTGGTGCCCGAGATGATCGATCCCTGGCGCGCCCTGGGCACTGCGGATGCCGGGCCGGCGGCGCAGGCGCTGGCCGGGGCCGCCGCCTGCCTGGGAGCGCTCGCATGAGGCCGGCGAACCTCGCGCGCCAGCCCTTCCGCAACGAGCGGCTGCCGAACCTGCTGTTCGCGCTGGCGGTGGTCGCGGTCGTGGTGCTCACCGTCCGCCACGCTTTCGTCGTGCGCGCGCTCCTGCCCGGACGCACCTCCGCCCTCCACGACGAGGTGATGCGCCTGGAGGGAGAGGCGGCGCGGCTCCGCTCCGAGCAGGCGTCCCTGCGCGGCGTCGCCCCCGAGCCCAAGGCGCTGGCGCGGTGGCTCGTGGTCAAGGACCTGGTGGACCGCCGCGCCTTCTCGTGGACGAACCTGTTCGCGCGCCTCGAAGAGAGGCTCCCGGACGGAGCGCGGCTGGTCTCCATCGCGCCCAAGGTGACTCGCGGCGAGGTCGTCCTGGACGTGCAGGCCGTCGTGCGCTCGCCCGAAGTGGGCTGGCAGTTCGTGCGCACGCTCGAGGAGAGCGGCGACTTCGACGACGTCTTCCCGCTCAGCGAGGGCGCCGCGGGCGAGTTCCACTACACCATGCGCTACCGGCCGCGCCTCCAGCCCGCGGCCCCGCGGAGCACGCGCCGAAGGTCCGGCCGTGAGACGCCGCTGGCGCGACCGCCTGAGGGTGCCTTTGCTCGTCGTGGTCGCCCTCAACGTGGGCGTGTATCTCGCCTACACGATGCCGCGCTCCCTGAAGGAGCGGAGCGCGGCCGCGCGCGTGTCGGTGCTGCGCGGCGAGCTCGAGCGGGACCGGCGCGTGACCGCCGCCCTGCGCGACCGGGCCGAGACCATGAAGACGAACCGCACGGACGCCGACCGGTTCTACGCGCGGCTGGGGCCCAAGGACACGCTCTCCCAGGTCCGCGCGGAGATCACCGCGATCGCCCGCGAGCTGGGATTGAAGGTCGGGGGCCTCTCCTACAGCCCGGAAGGGGTCAAGGGCGGCGAGGGCGTCGCCCAGCTCCTGATGAGGATGAGCGTGTCCGGCACCTATCGCGAGCTGGTGGCGTTCCTGGACCGCGGAGAAGGCGACCTCGACATCGCGCTGTCCGCTTTCTACCGTATGCCCAGCGAGAGCGGGGCGGAGGAGAGGCCGTGAGGACGGAGCGCGGCTTCACCAATTTCGAGCTGCTGGCCACCGTCATCATCCTGATGATCCTGGCCTCGGCGATCCTGCCCACGGCGAAGGTCCTGCGCAAGCGGCAGAAGGAGATCGAGCTGCGCCGGTCGCTGCGGATCGTCCGCACCGCCCTCGACGGCTACCATGACGCCGTGCGCCAGGGCCGCATCGGGGGAACGGACGTGAAGGTGGGCAGCGAAGGCTATCCGCCCGACCTGGACGTGCTCGTCAAGGGCGTGAGCCAGGTGGGGAAGATCGACGTGAAGCTGAAGTTCCTGCGCCGCGTGCCCGTCGATCCCATGACGGGCAAGGCGGAATGGGGCAAGCGCTGCTACCAGGACGAGCCCGACGACACGACCTGGTGCGGGGAGAACGTCTGGGACGTGTACTCGCAGAGCCAGGGCGTGGGCCTCGACGGCTCGAAGTACAAGGAATGGTGATTGGCGTGAGACGCCTCGAACGTCGAGCCAGCAGCCGCGGACAGCGAGCGAGCGCGATTCACTCGCACGGCTTCACCCTACTCGAGCTCATCACCGTCATCATGATCGTGGGCATCCTGGCCGCGGTGGCGCTTCCCAACTACAAGGCCGCCATCCTGGCCGCCCGCGAGGCGACGCTGACGCAGGACCTGTTCCTCTTCCGCGACGTCATCGACCAGTTCTACGCCGACAAGGGGCGCTACCCGGCGTCCCTCGAGGAAGTGAAGGAACAGGGCTACCTGCGCAAGATCCCCGCGGATCCGATGACCGGACAGCCGGACTGGGAAGTCGTCTACGCCGAGCCGGATCCGGACGATCCCACCGCGCAGCCGGGGATCTACGACGTCAAAAGCGCCTCCACGGCGACGTCCCAGACGAGGGGGACGCCGTACAACGAATGGTGAAGGACCGGCGACGGTGGATCGCGCCCGGCCTGGCCGTGGCGGCGGCGGCGCTCGTGGGATTCATGGTGCTCCGCAACCCGGCGCCCGCGGTCGCTCCGTCCGCCAGCGCGTCCGAGGCTCCGAAAGCTCCCGGCCGGCGCGACCCCGAGCTGCCCCGCATCGACCTCGCGCGCCTGGACCGTCCCCGTCCGGCCGCGGGCATCGGCCGCCGGGATCTCTTCGACTTCGCGACTCCGCCGCCCACGCCGCCGCCACCCGTGCCCAGCGCCCCCCCGATGGTGGAGACGCCTCCGCCCGTCACCGCGCCCACGCCGCCGCCCCTGAGCCCGCTCAACATCAAGTACATTGGCGCCTTCGAGGGGAAGAAAGGTCTGAAGGTCGCGGTATTGATGACGGACCGCAAGGAGGTCCTTACGGGGCAGGCGGGCGAGGTGGTGGCGAACCGCTACCGCATCGTCCGCATCGGGCTCGAGTCGGTCGACGTCCAGGAGGTGGGCTCGGAGCAGGTGCGCCGGATTCCACTCAAGGGGACGGGGAACTGATGCCGGGATTGATGCCGCGCAAGGGACGATCGACGAAGGCGGCGTGGGCGATCCTGGCCCTGGCGCTCCTGTTCGAGACCGGGTGCGCGGCCACCTGGGCCTACCGGCAGGGGCAGGGAGAAGCGCGGAAGGGGAACTGGGACCTGGCCGTCGCCCGCTTCACGCGCGCCCTCCAGAAGAACCCCGACAACATCGGCTACAAGATCGCGCTGGAGAACGCGCGCATCCAGGCCAGCCGGCAGCACTACGACGTGGCCCGGCGGCACCTCCTGGCCGAGGAGCTCACCAAGGCCGCGGAAGAGCTGCAGATCGCGGCCAACTACGATCCCGGCAACAAGTCCGCCGCCGACGACCTCGCCATCGTGCAGGACCGCATCCGCATGCGCGACCTCGAGCGCCGCCGCCTGTCCGAGTACGACACGGTGAAGGCGCGGGCCCAGCAGGCACCGGGGCCGCTCCCCGTGCTCTCGCCCCAGAGCAACGCCCCCATCTCCATCAAGTTCGAGAACACCAGCCTCCAGAAGATCCTGGAGACGATGGGGCGGCTGGCCGGCGTCAACGTTGACCGCCTCACGTTCGTGAACCGGCTCTTCTACAAGGTCCTCGACCCGAGCACGATCATCGTGGTCGACGAGCAGGCGGCCAAGCGGCGGACCTACGACGAGCGCGTCCTGCGCACGTTCTACCTGGAGAACGCGGAGACCAAGGACGTGGAGACCCTGATCAAGACGGGGATCGGCAGCCAGACCCTGACCGTCGTCTCCAACGCCGCCCTCGGGGCCATGACCGTG
>QHVP01000228.1:0-16533 GCA_003222295.1 Acidobacteriota bacterium
CGAGAGAGATCACCCCGGTGGAGACCACGCCCTTCCCTAGATAGGCGCAGCCCGCCACGAACCCGACCGTGTCGTAACCGAACTTGCGCGACCATGTGAACCCGCCGCCTTCTTCGGGAAAGTTGACGCCGAGGGAAGCCGCGCTCAGGCCGGTCGCCAGCGCCACGAGCCCGCTGAGAAGGATGGCCAGCAGCAGCCCGCTGCCCGCCTTGTCTGCCGTCTCGCCCAGTGCGGCGAAGAGGCCGGTGCCTAGGATCATCGCCGCGGTGAGCAGCGTCGCGGTGGTCCGCCCCAGCGTACGGGTGAGCGACGACTTCGATTCGGCCCGCTTTCGCCCACCATCTCGCGTCATGAGATGACTGCTCCCTGCCTCGGTCGGCGATCGGCCGCCTGCTCAGTGCAGGAGCCAGTCGGGCCGAATGACCCTGTACATTGCCAGCCCGATGACCGCCCCCACGGCCACGAGGAGCGGGTCCGGACACTTCTTCCACCACATCAGGACGACAAGGCTCAGCACGGCGATGGCGGCCGTGAGGACATCCCCGATCGCCGTGCGTGCCACGAGGTAGGTCGTGCCCACGAGCACCCCGACCACGGTCACGGTGACGCCGCGGATGAACCCCCGCAGGCGGCGGTTCTGGCCGTACCGCAGGAGGAGAGGCGTGGCCAGCACGGTGAAGAGGACGGCCGGCGAGAAGATGCCCACGGTGGCGGCGACCGCGCCCCCAAGGCCGCCGACGACGTAACCGACGAAGGTGGCCGTGATCACGACGGGGCCGGGAGAGATCATGCCTATGGCCACCGCGTCGAGGAACGCGCGGTTCCCGAGCCAGTGGTACTGGTCCACGACGTAGGTCTTGAGGAACGGGACGATGACGAGACCGCTCCCGAAGACGAGACAGCCGGTCTTGAAGAAGAAGAGGAACAGCTTCCAGGCGGCGACGCTCACCGAGCCGATCGGCGCGGTCAGGGCCACGGCGACCGTCCCGCTCTTGGGAGAGGGGACGGCCGGCGCGCTGCGGCGACTGGGTGGGGCGGCGGGGTCACCGGCGAACACGAACACACCCAACAGCCCCGCGATGATGAACAGCGCCGCCAGCTCCTTCTGGACGACGACGGTCACGGCTCCGGCGATGAGCGCGAAAGCCCACGCCACGCGGTCTCGGCGCAGGGTCTTCAGGCCGAGATTCCAGCAGGCCTTGAGGATCAGCGCGACCACCACCGGTCCGACGCCATAGAAGAGCGCGCGGAGCTGCCAGTTGTCCGCGAAGGCCGTGTAAGCGGCCGCCGCCGCCACCACGATGAGGAAGGGCGCCAGTCCGAAGGCGACCGCCACCAGCAGGCCGCCGGCGACGCCGAAGCGGATGTATCCGCAATACACGCCGAGCTGGTAGGCGAGCGGGCCGGGGCACGCGGCGGCGATCGCGAGGCCGGAGTCGTACTCCTGCTCGGAGACCCAGCCGCGAACCTCGACCAGGTCCCGGCGCATGTAGTTGGCCAGGGCCACGGGTCCCCCGAAACCCGTCGCTCCCAGGCGAAGGAAGTACGCGGCCAGACCGGTGNNNNGCGCGATGGGGCACGGCGACGAACAACTGGCCGGTCTCGGGTGAGAAGAGACCGGTCCGGGCGCCTTCGGCGGTCCGCACTCTCGCGCGTTCCGCGTAGCGATCCGGGCTCGCCTGGTCGTAGACGACGACCGAGCCGCCGCCGCAGATGACGTACACCCTTTGACGAGCAGGGTCATGGAAGACGTCATCCGCATCGCCGTCGGTGTCGAGGGAGGCGACGATCTTCCCCGTCCCGGTGTCGAGGACGATCAGCTTCGGCGGCTGACGCGTGGCGACGAAGAGACGGTGATGGGCCTCATCGAGCGCCATGGGGAAGTTTGCCTTCGGCCCGCCCAGCTCCCATCTCGACGTGACCGCCTTCTTCTCGGCGTCGATCACGGCCACCCGGGCCCGACTGGCTTCGTTGACGAAGATCCGTCCCGTCGACTCGCGTTGGAACGATTCGGGGTGCGCTTCCAGGGGGACCTCTCCGATACGCTCGCGCTTGAGCGCGTCCACGATGGCGAGCGCGCCGTCGCCGTAGCCGACGTAGATGCGCTCATGCTCGGGGTCGTAGCGCGCGTTGTCCGCGTCGTCGCCGAGGGAGATCGTCCTCGTAGACTTGAAAGGCGGACCGTCGAGGAAGGTGAGCCGGCCGTCGCCGCCGCTCGCCACCGCGACCGTCTTCGTCTTCGGCATGAAGACGAGCCCCTGGGGCTCCTTGAATCCGGGGACGCTCTGCACACGCTGTCCCTTCTCGAGGTCCACCACCTCGAGGGTCCCGTTGCCGAGCGCGCAGATGAAGAGCCTCCGTGCCGCGACGTCGACGGCGAGGTGATCGATGCGCCCCTCGACTCCGGCCATCGGAATCGTCTGGACGAGCCGCAGTGGCGCCGCCCCCGCTGGCGCCTTCGTCGTCTGGACGGCGGCGCCGAGAATGTAAGACAGCGTCAGTGCGACGAGCGCGATCGCCCGCAAATCAATGTCCGTCGACGGTGAAGTCGTCGAACTCGATCACAGAATCCGCCTTGGTCCAGAGGCCGACCTTCCCGGCCTCCTTGAAGGTGTCATCCGTCCCGTCGAAGACGCGGTTCCCGTCGAAGAAGACCACGAATCGGTTGCCCGTGGCTTGGACCCTCACCGTGTGCCAGGAGTTCGTCGCGACCTTCAGGTCCTGGTTGCCGAATTGCCGCCGGCTGCCATTGACCACGTGATAGACGCGGCAGTTGTCTTCCAGGGCATTGCAACGGGTGACGTAGTAATTGTTGGCGTCCCGGTAGCGCCACACCAGGCCGAAACCCTGATCCACGTGGCCGGCGAGCGGGCGCGCGCGGACGCTCAGCGCCACGTCCCTGTACGTTCCGTCCTTGAAGACGGCGACGGGAAAGCGATAGTCGGTCGTGTCGGCGCTCTCCTGGACGAGGACGTGGTTCTTGTCCGCTCCCTTTTCGGTGCGCACGACCCACTTGCCCTCCGCGCCGCTACCCGTCCGCGCGAGCTCGAAGCCGGCCGGCGGCTGTCCAACGGCATCCGCCTCGAAGTCTCGCTTTACCGGGTCGGCGGCCGCGGCCAGGCCAAGGAGGGAAGAGACGAGGAGTACGAACCTGGAAGGATGTTTCATGGGCGCGGGGACGCGGTCTTGGCGGGCGCGGCTGAGCCGGTCACGTCCAGCGCCGCGCGAAGACCCTGGGCCAGCGACGCTGCCGGCCCGATTCCCCAGTAGTGGAGGAAGAGGATCCGCGGCTGCTCTCCCGTCATGTGCTGGTGGATGGCGACGACGTTGATGCCCGCCTTGCGGAGGGCCTTGAGCACCCCTTGGAGCTCCGACTCGAGCATGGCGAAGTCGCCGTCCACGACGGCGCGGTCGTCCGAGCCGGCGAACGCCGCCCACGTGTTCACGCCCATGGTCTTGCCGACCTCGCGGCCGTGCATGCGTGTGGTGCGCCCGATCGTGATCTTGTAGACGCCGTTGCTCAGGTCGCCCTTCTGCCCCACCGCGGCATCGATCTTCGCCGTGGTGAGCGTGCTCTTCGTCGGCTCGATGTCGGCCTTGGGCACTTCACCCGCGCCTCCGCTCGTCTCCTTGATCTTCGCGAACACCTTGCCCACCGCGGTGGCGAGGGCGTCCGGCGCGGCCATGCCGCCGATGTGCATGAACATGACCTTCGGCGAGTCCCAGGAGAAGTGGTTGTGGAGGGCGGTGACCTCGAGCCCGTTGTCGAGGGCCACGCTCATGACCGGATTCACCTGGTCTTCGAGCAGGACGAGGTCGCCCATCACCATGGAATGGCCCGCGCCCGCCGCCTGGAAGGCGGCCCAGGAGGTGATGCCGAGCGGGGGAGTGATGTGTACACCGCCCGCGGTGACGGAGAGATCGCTGCGGGGGACGGACACCTTGAAGACGCCCTCCTTCGCGTCGAGGGTGCCCTTGGCCCCGGTCAGCTCTTCGATGCGAGCAGTATCGAGGCCCGACGGGCTCGCCGGTGGCGACGGAGGGGCAGCGGACACCGCCGTGAGATGTGCGGCCATGGCCAGGGCGGCAAACGCGGTGATCTTCGCAGTACTCATGATGGCCTCCGCTTCGAGGGAACGTCTCATCACGTTCTCACACCAGCCAATTGTAGTGAGCGGTCGCCTTAACCGCGCCTGAAGAGTTGTTCAGGCGATCTTCAGGAATGGCTGGCGGCGAGCGTCGAATATCATTCGCCTCCAAGGATGAACGCCCTGGTCGGGCTGCGTTCGGCGAGGCCGCCCGGCGACATGACCAGGCGTGTGGGTGCGGCCGGGGCGGCCGCCCTCGCCCTGCTGGCGTCCGTTGTCGCCCAGGCACAGGACAAGACGGCGACGCCGCGCGCGGTCGCCACATCCATCGCGGAGCCGATCCACGTCGACGGGATCCTCGATGAGCCCGCCTGGTCTCGTGCTGTTCCCATCGGACCGCTCGTCCAGAGCGACCCGAAGCAAGGCGCTCCCGCCAGCGAAGAGACCGAAGTACGCGTCCTATTCGACGCCAGCACGCTCTACCTGGGCATCGCGTGCCGGGACCGTGACTCGAAGGCGATCGTGGCGACGCAGCTCGCACGGGACGCCAACCTCGAAGTCGACGACCGGGTCCTGGTCGTGCTCGATCCCTTCTTCGACCATCGCAACGGCTTCTTCTTCGCCGTGAATGCGGCCGGAGCCCGATCCGACGGCCAGATCTCCAACAACGAGCAGGCCTTGAGCTACGAATGGGACGGCATCTGGGACGCGCGGGCGCGCGCCAATGCCGAGGGCTGGGTGGCCGAGATCGCGATCCCGTTCAAGAGCCTCCGCTTCAGGCCGGACCAGGACGTCTGGGGGATGAACGTCGAGCGGCAGATCAAACGGCTGCAGGAGCATGACCGGTGGGCCAGCGCCCGCCCCGACAGCTGGGTCACCAACCTCGCCGCCGCCGGAGAGCTCGGCGGCCTGGGTGGGCGGAGGCAGGGTCGCGGCCTCGACCTGCGGCCGTTCGTCTCGGGCGGGGAGGACAGCGGCGGAGCCAAGACCAAGCTCGGCGCCGACCTCTTCAAGACCATCACCTCCAGCCTGACCGCTTCGCTCACCGTCAACACCGACTTCGCGGAGACGGAGGTCGATGCGCGCCAGATCAACCTCACGCGGTTCGACCTGTTCTTCCCGGAGAAGAGGACGTTCTTCCTGGAAGGGGCCGGCGTGTTCGACGTGGCCGGACTTGGCAGCCAGAACGCCGATCTCATTCCGTTCTTCAGCCGCACGGTGGGGTTGCTGAGCGGGCAGGAGGTCCCGATCCTGTTTGGTCTCAAGATCTCGGGTCGCCAGTCCGCCTTCAACGTGGGCGCTCTCGACGTGCAGACGCGCCACGCGACGGTCGACCAGGGCCCCCTCGCGTCACAGAACCTCCTCGCCCTCCGTGTGAGCCGGAACCTTTTCGAGCAGTCCTGGATCGGGGCCTTCGCCACTCGCGGCAACCCCGCGGGCACGGGCGAGAACAGCCTGATCGGAGTCGATGCCCGGCTGGCGACATCGCACTTCCGCGGCGACAAGAACCTCAGCCTCTCCTTGTACGCCGTGCGGACGGATGACGCCGTCTCCAAGGGCGTCGACCGCGCGTTCGGCCTGGAGCTGGACTACCCGAACGACCTTTGGAACGTCCAGGCGGGCTGGAAGCAGATCGGCGACCGGTTCGACGCCGCGATGGGCTTCGTGCCGCGCGCCGGCATCAGGAAGAGCAACGTCTACGTGGCCTTCCAGCCGCGGCCGGGCCGTTTCGGGATCCGGCAGTTCTTCTTCGAGGTCGAGCCGACCGTGGTCACCAATCTGCACGGCCGGCTCGAGAACTGGCGGGTCTTCACGGCGCCGATCAACCTCCGCACCGAATCCGGCGAGCACCTCGAGTGGAACTACATCCCGACCTTCGAGCATCTCGACGTCCCGTTCGAGATCCAGCCCGGGGTCGTGATACCCCCCGGCTCGTACCGATGGACCCGATATCGGAACGAAGTGAACACGGCGACGAAACGGCCCTGGGTCGTCGATTTCGCCTTCCGATATGGCAGCTTCTATGGCGGGACGCTGCGCCAGTACCAACCGGCCCTGACCCTCAAGCCGAATTCGCACGTAGCCGTCGTCGTGCAGATGGAGCGGGACGAGGGCTCGCTGCCCCAGGGAGGCTTCGTGACCCAGCTCTACTCCGCACGGCTCGACTACAACTTCTCTCCCGATGTGACCTCGTCCAACCTCGTCCAGTACGACAGCGTCTCCCGGATTCTCGGTGTCCAGAGCCGATTCCGATGGATCCTGAGGCCAGGGGACGACCTCTTCTTCGTCGTCAGCCGCGGCTGGTTCCGGCGCGACGACGGAGACTACCTGCCCCGCTTCGACCGCGGCTCGGCCAAGCTGCAGTACACGTTCCGGTTCTGAAGGCATCCGTCAGGTGCAAGGTCCTGGCGTCCGTCACGCTAATCCGATCGAAGCGCCTGTAACACATCGACACGTGACGCACGCGCCGCCGGTATGAGCGACGCGATCACCGCCGCCGCCCCGAGGACGGCGGCCGCGCCGACCGCAGGCAGCACTCCGGGCAGGCGCGCGCTCCCCACGTACATCGACGCCAGGCGGGCCAACACGTAGCTGGCCACGGCGCCCGCCGTGATACCGGCCGTGACGATGGCCGCGCCTTCCTTGAGGACCCGCGCCAGTAGCTGCGACGGCGTCGACCCGACGGCCAGGCGTACACCGAACTCCCGCGTTCGCGTGCTCACCGAGAACGCCAATACGCCGGCGACGCCGACGACCGCGATGAGCAGCGCGATGCCACCGAATGCCGAGAACACGAACGCGTTCAACCGCTCCGGCGTGAGCACCTGGGCGCGCACATCCTCGAGCGTGGTCGGTCGCTCGACTCCCTGATCGGCGGAGATCCTGCGGATGGTGCGCGTCACGGCCGGGACGAGCGCGTAGGGGTCTCCCCCCGCACGCACGAACAGGCGGCTGGGCAGGCCCATCTGCCGAAGCGGGTAGTACACCGTCAGCGACGGTTCCTGCACGACGTTTTCGTCATCCACGTCCGCTACGATGCCGACGATGCGGCGGGGCCGTGGCTTTCCACGACTGGCGAACCACAGATGTCGGTTGACCGCGTCGCCGTCGGGAAACAGGCGCTGGGCCAGGCTCTGGTTGACGATGGCCACGAGCTCGGTGTCGTTATGGTCCCCGTCCGTGAAGTCGCGGCCGGCGAGGAGCGGCACACCGAGCACGGCGAAGAATCGCGGCGAGACGGGCCGGAACCGGCACGTCGGGTCTTCTTCGCCATCCGCGGGCTGGTATCCCTCGAATGCAAACTGGAACTTCAAGCCCGCACTGGGGTCGCGCCAGGGCACGATCATTCCGGCCGCGACGCCCTGCACGCCCGGCAGCTCGCCGATGCGCCGGGTGGCTTCCTGGAAGAAGTCGAGCGTCTTGGCGTCGCCGACGCCCGTCGCCGACGGGGGGACGTCGATCGCCAATACCTGTCGCATGTCATAGCCGGTGTGCGCCGTCTGCAGTGCATTGAGCGTGGCGACCAGCATGCCCGCGCCCACGAGCAGCACGAAGGAACACGCGATCTGGGTCATCGCAAAGATCTGCAGGCGCCGGTTCGTGCCGGGCGTCATCCGCAGGCTGCCGGCCGCCAGCCCCAGACCGCCCGACCGATCGGATGACGGGAGCCGTGGAACGTAGGCGAGCAGCACCGACGCCAGCAGGGCCAGCCCCGCCGCGAGCCAGAGCACGCTCGAGTCCACGGTGGCTTCCAGCGCGCGAACGGAAAAGCGCGCGGCATAGCGGGAGGCCACGGTGACGAGCGGCCCCGCCAGCACCAGGCCCAGCACGGCGCCGGCGGCACAAAGGACCAGGCTTTCGGCGAGCAGGGTGCGTCGGAGCGCGCCCGTGCCCGCACCCAGGGCGGCCCGCAGGACCAGCTCCGCTTCACGGCGCACCGACCGGCCCAGGATCAGGTTGGCGACGTTCGAGCACGCGATGACGAAGACGACCGCCGCCGCCGCCAGGAGGACGAGGAGGATCGTCCGCGCGGGCGACGCGATTTGCTCCGGGAACGTCGTGACCTGCAGTTGGACCTGAGCCCGCGCCGAATACGCCTCGGGATGCGCGCGCATCATCGATGCGTGCACGCTGGCAAGCTCGGCGCGTGCCCCTTCCAGGGTGGCGCCTTCGGCCAGTCGGCCGAACAGCTCCGTCATGCGATGCGTCCGCTCGGTTACCATCGTCGCCCCGAGATGGTGCGGGCTCGTCACCACGTTCGCGATGAGCTGGGTCTCGGCCGGATAGGGCACCGACGGTTCGAGGACGCCGACCACGGTCGCCATGCCGGGACCGAGACGGATGGTCTTGCCGATCACGCCGGGATCGCTGTCGAGCACCGCCGTCCAGAAACGGTGCGTCAGGACCACCACCCCCGCCGCCTTCGGGCCATCGTCGCCGGCATTCAACAGGCGGCCGAGCACCGGGCGAAGTCCCATCACCTCGAAGAACGACCCGTTGACGACACCCGCCGTCACGACGCGAGGCTCCCGGCCGAACGCGATCAGTGTGAAGTCCACGGTGGAAAAGTCGCCGAACGTGCTGATGGTCGTGGCGCGCGATTCGAGGTCGCCGATCTCCGGCATCGAGAAGGTGAGGTTCTCGGTCCCGATGCCCCGTGCCGTCTGCCGGATGTAGAGGAGCCGATCCGCCTCGCGATTGACGAGCGGACGCAGGAGCACGCTCCGGACGACACTGAAGATCGCGGCGTTGGCGCCGATGCCCAAGGCGAGGGTCACCACGACGGTGCTGGTCAGGCCCTTGGCCCGGAGGAGGGAGCGCAAGGCGATCCGGATGTCTCGTGCGACTGCTTCCGCGTGATCGAGCCAGCGCGGTCGCCAAACGCTTCGAATGGAGTCGCGCGTCGCGAGGACGTTGCCGAATTCCTTCAGGGCGGCCAGGCGCGCCGCTTCGGGATCCTCGCCGCGTTCGATCCGTTCCTTGATGCTCAGGGCCAGGTGGCCCCGGATCTCTTCGTCGAGTTCGTTCCAGTCCGGGGGCATGGCCGCTACTCCTTTCTCGGCGCCGGATTCATGATGAGCCCCATTGCGTGGACGAGTTGCGACCACCGGTCGCGCTCGCGTAGGAGTTGGGCCTTTCCGGCCGAGGTCAGCCGGTAGTATTTCGCGCGCTGGTTCGCCTCGCTGATTCCCCAATCCGCTTTCAGCCACCCGCGCTTCACCAGACGGTGCAAGGCCGGATAGAGAGAGCCGGTCTCGACCCTCAGGAGGTCGTCGGACTGGGCGCGGATGGCCTGGCCGATGCCGTGGCCGTGGCACGGACCCCACTGCAGGGTGCGGAGGATGAGCATGTCGAGCGTGCCTTGAAGGAGGTCGAGGCGGCGGTCGTCAGGCGTCTTGGTCATAGACGTAGACACTCTACATCCTTAGACGTAGATTGTCTACTGCTAGTTCCAACTGGTTCCGGCCCCCCCGTCGACGGCGGCCGCAGGCCGGGAGTACGATGCGCGTCGATCGGGAGGCGCGCCATGAGACCAGGCCGACGTCGGTTCTTCCAGGCGATGGGCACGGGGGCCGCCGGCCTGACCGTCACCCGCGGGGCCTTCGCATCCATGGACGGGGACCCCGTGAAGTCCGCGAGCGACGACGGGCCGGTGCTCCTCGTCGGCGAGGACATCGCGGTGGCGGACACGCAGTACGGCAAGGTCCGCGGCTACGTCCTGCGCGGGATCCACTACTTCCTCGGCATCCCCTACGGCGCGGACACGTCCGGGGCCAACCGGTTCATGCCTCCGCGGAAACCGAACGCCTCTGGACGGGCGTGCGTCCGGCCCTCTGGTGGGGCAACAGCGCGCCCCAGAACATGGACAACCGCTACGCGAACGCCTTCCCCTCCTTCCGCGACCATTGGAACTACGACGACGTCAGCGAGGACTGTCTGCGTCTCAACGTCTTCACTCCCGCGGTCAAGGACGGCAAGAAGCGGCCGATCCTCTTCTGGATCCACGGCGGCGGGTTCGTGAACGGGAACGCGATCGAGCAGGACGGCTACAACGGAGAGAACTTCGCGCGCCTGGGCGACGCCGTGTTCGTCTCGATCAACCACCGGCTGGGCCCGCTCGGCTACTGCCACCTGGCCGGCGTGGGCGGCGAGAAATACGCCGCCTCCGGCAACGTGGGCATGCTCGACATCGTGGCCGCGCTGGAGTGGGTGCGCGACAACATCGCGGGCTTCGGCGGCGATCCTGGCAACGTCACCATCATGGGCCAGTCCGGCGGCGGGGCGAAGGTGTGCACGCTGACCGCCATGCCATCGGCCAAAGGGCTGTTCCACAAGGCCGTCGTGCAGAGCGGGGCCGCGCTGCGCATGGGCGACAAGGCCATCAACGAGAAGCTCGGCGCGTACGTCCTGAGCGAGGCCGGACTGACCGCGGCCGAGATCGACAAGCTGCAGGAGATGCCGTGGAAGACATATCTGGCCGCGGCGGCCAAGGCGCAGCAGAAGCTCACCCAGGAGCTGGGTCCGAGCGGAACAGGGGTGCGCCGCTACTTCAACCCGGTGGTGGACGGCCTCATCCTGCCGCAGGATCCCTATCATCCGGAAGCCGCGTCTACGGCCGCCGCCGTTCCCATGCTCATCTGCTCGACCTTCGACGAGCAGTCGCCGAGCTGGGCGGACGCGTCGCTCGAGAACGTCACCATGGCGGACGTCGTCGAGAAGGTGAAGGTGCGTACCGGTTTCTTCGGCACCGGCTTCGGTGACAAGGCCAAGGACGTCGTCGCGGCCTACGCCAAGGCCTTCCCGGGCCGGAAGCCCGTCGAGATCTGGTCCCTCGTCAGCGCGCACCGTCAGACCGCGGTCGCTCTCGCCGACGCGAAGTCGAAGCAGCCGGCGCCCGTCTACGTGGCGTGGTTCGGCTGGCAGCCTCCGCTTTTCGACGGCCGGGCGCGCGCGTTCCACTGCCTCGACATCTGCTTCTGGTTCGACAACACGGACCTCATGCTGACTCACACCGGGGGTGGCGCGCGGCCGCGCAGGCTCGCCCGCCGGATGGCCGGCTCGCTCCTCCAGTTCATGCGCACGGGCAGTCCGAACGGGGGCGGGCTCCCCAGCTGGCCGCGCTACACGAGCGCCAAGGGCGAGACCATGGTCCTCGACGACGTGTCCGAGGTCAGGAACGACCCGGACGGGGACGCGAGACGAGCGCTGCCCGCCCTCTGAGGATCGGCCCGGTCTCGAGGCGTCGCACCCATTGACAGCCAAAGGATCTCCAAACTATCCTGCTCCCCACACCGTCTAAGGGGTAGCCATGGCCCTTCCGGCACTGCCGCTCGTCCAGGGAACGCTCGACCTCCTCGTCCTCCGCACGCTGGCGTCGGGCCCGCGCCACGGTTACGGCATCGCCAGCGTCGTGCGCGATCTCACCGCAGGCGACCTCTCCATCGAGGACGCGGCCCTCTACCAGGCCCTCCACCGTCTCGACCGCCAGGGGCTCGTGGAGGCGGAGTGGCGTCCTTCCGAGAACAACCGGCGCGCGCGCTACTACACGCTCACGCCGGCCGGACGGCGCCGGCTCAAGGAGGAGACGGCGGCCTGGCGCCGCTACTCCCGCGCCGTGGAAGCCGTCCTCGAGGGGAGATAACGGGCGCATGCGCGAGCCGCATCACGAGCGCCGCCTCTTCTGGTACCTGGGCCGCCGTCGCCGGACGGTGGAGGCCGAGATCGACGAAGAGCTGGCCCTCCATCTCGAGATGCGGGCCCGGGAGCTGATCGAGCGCGGGCTGCCGCCGGAGCAGGCGCGCCGCGAGGCGCGGCGGCAGTTCGGCGATCTCGAAGGGACGCGACGGTACTGCCGGGGCCTCGGCATCGGGGCCACGACAGTGGCCTTCGCCGCGATCCATGCCACCCTGCTCCGCCCGCTCCCCTACGCCGCGCCCGAGCGCCTCGTCCGCATCTACACCGACGCGCCTCCGAACCGCTTTCCGTTCTCCGTCGCCGACTACCTCGCGCTACAGGCGCAGCAGACGCGGTTCGAGCGGATCGCCGGCTACACCGGGCGCGCCATGTCCTTCAGCGACGGCGTCGTCGCGGAGAGGCTGCGCGGCCGCGTCGTGACCGCGACGTATTTTTCGCTGCTCGGGATCCGCCCCATGTTGGGCCGCGACTTCACGGAGTCGGACGGCCGTCCGGGCACCGGGCCCGCCGTGATCGTGAGCCATGGGTTCTGGCAGCAACGTCTCTCGGCGCGCGCGGACGTGATCGGAGAGTCGATTCGCCTCGACGGCACGCCGCACACGGTGGTGGGCGTGTTGCCGCCCAGGGTCGGGCCGCTCGAACAGGGCCAGGAGCTCTTCGTCGCCGCGCAGTGGACGCCGCCACGGCGCAAGGGGCCGTTCTTCATCACCGTCCTCGGGCGGCTGCGCAGCCTGGACGACCGCGCGGCCGCCGCCGAGGAGCTTCGCCTCCTCAACCGGCGCCTGTTCCCCGTATGGCAGGCCTCGTACCAGGACGAGAAGGCCTCCTGGGCGATGATGGACCTCAAGGCCCACGTCGTGGGCGACGTGGAGACGATGAGCGGCCTCGCGCTGGCCTCGGTCGCGCTGGTGTGGCTCATCGCCTGCGCGAACGCGTCGAACCTCCTCGTGGCCCGGGCCACGAGCCGGCGGCGCGAGCTGGCCGTCCGCGCGGTCCTCGGCGCCTCGCGCGCTCGCGTCACGCGATTCCTCCTGGCCGAAAGCTCCCTGCTCGCATTCGGGGCCGCGCTGGTCGGGATCGTGCTCGCCTTCGCGGGAATCGGAGTGTTGCGCCGGATTGGCTCCGCCTACGTTCCTCGCGTGGAGGAGCTCGGGCTCGACGGGGCCGTCTGGTGGTGCCTTTGCGGCCTCACCGCGGCCAGCACGCTGCTCTTCGGGCTCGTCCCCTCGCTGCAGGCCAGCGGGGCGCCGGTGGACGGGACGCTGCGCTCGCTCGGCCGCTCGTCGACGGCCAGCCTCGCCGTGCGGCGCCTTCGTCGCGCGCTGGTGGCGACGCAGTTCGCGATCGCGACGCCGCTCCTGGTCGTGGCCTCGCTGCTGCTGGCCAGCCTGAGTGCGCTTGGCCAGGTGAGCCTCGGGTTCGATACGCGCAATCTCTTGACCGCGTCCATCGAGCTGCCCCGGTCGCAATACGCGGAACCCGGGCGCGTGGCCGTCTTCTGGGACGAGATGCAGCGCCGCCTGGAGGCGTTGCCGGGCGTGACCGGCGTGGCCTTCGCGGACGGACGGCCGCCGGAAGGCGTTGACAACTTCAACAACTTCGAGCTGGAGGCCTTCCCGACGTCGGCCGGACATTCGCAGCCCGTGACGCCGTGGGTCTCGGTCACGCCAGAGTACTTCGGCCTGCTCGGCTTGCGCCTGGTCGAGGGACGCCTGTTCGACGGGCATGACGGGCGCGGGCCGAACCTCGAGTCCGTCATCGTGGATCGCGCCTGGGCGCGGCGCTTCTTTCCCGGCGGGAGCGCGGTGGGGAAGCGGCTGCACGAGGGAGGCTGCTCGACCTGCCCGTGGGTCACCGTGATCGGCGTGGTGAGCGAGGTCAAATACGCCGGCCTCGACAAGCCCGATCAAGGGACGGTCTACACGCCGATGCTGGCCCGCGGGGTCCCGTCGCCCCTCGAGGAGGCCACTTCGCGCTTCCGTTACGTGGTCGTGCGCACGAGCGCGGAGCCTCTCTCGCTGGCGCCGTCCATCCGTCAGATCGTCCGCGACCTCGACCCCACCTTGCCCCTGTCCAGCGTCGCCACCCTGGACGACCTCGTCGCGCGGTCGCTGCAGAGCCCGCGCTTACTGTCGATGCTCGTCGGCGGGTTCGCCGCCGTCGCGCTCGTGCTCTCGATCGTCGGCATCTACGGCGTGATGGCCTATTACGTCCAGCAGCATTCGAAGGACATCAGCATCCGCATGGCGCTCGGGGGCCGCGCCGGGGACGTCCTGCGGCTCGTCCTCGGTCAGGGCATGCGTGTGGTCGCGTACGGTGTCGCCGTCGGCCTCCTGGCCGCACTCTTCCTGGCCCGCTTCATGGCCAGCCTGCTGTTCGGGATCGGCGCTCACGACGGGCCAACGTTCCTGGCCGTGGCCCTGGTCCTGCTCGGGGCCGCCGCGGCGGCATGTTTCCTGCCCGCGCGTCGGGCGATCGGGCTGGCCCCCGCGGTCCTGTTGAGGAGCGAGTAGGCGGGCCTAGCGATCGCCGTCGCTGGGGGCCAGGCCCTCCTCACGCAACCGGGCGATATGCTTGGTCGGGGGACTCCCGAAGAAACGGCCGTATTCCCTGCTGAACTGCGAAGGACTCGGGTAGCCGACGCGGCTGCAAGCGGTCGACCGCATGCGGGTCGACCAGGCCTACGAGGCGATCATGGATGCCGTGGGCGAAGGGAGCCGCCGAACCCCGGCGAGTCAAGAGGGTTCAGACGAGCTGATGCTCCACACCTAGTCGGCTAGCGCCGGGCTTGTACTCCACCCCCGAAAGCTATATGATGACCATCATATGCGCTCGGCCGCCCTCAGACGAACCACCCCTGGACGCAAGGACGCCACCCACGAACGCATCGTCGGCGCCGCCGCGCGCGCCATCCGGCGCAGCGGCTACGGCGGCACCGGCGTCGCCGAAATCATGAAGGATGCCGGCCTTACGCACGGCGGCTTCTACGCCCACTTCGCCTCCCGTGAGGCGGCCGAAGGCCTGGCCGCTCTGGAGCGAGTCGCCGGGGCGGCGGCGCCTCGGAGGGCGCTGCCGGCGCTGCTGCGGGCCTATCTCTCAAGAGCGCACGTCGAAGGCGTGGAGACCGGCTGCGCCGTCGCCGCGCTTGGCTCGGAGATGCCGCGTCAAGCGCCCGGCGTACGACGCGCGGCCACGCGTCGCATCAAGGAAATGATCGACCTCGTCGCCCGTCAATCGCCCGACTGGGGGCGGCCGGGCGCGCACCAGCACGCGCTCGTCACCGTGGCCACGATGGTCGGCGCGCTGGTGCTGGCCCGCGCTGTCGACGATCCGCAGCTTTCCGACGCGGTGCGTGAGGCGGCGCTGGAACACCTCACCCCGTGAGGGTCACCCGCACTGGTGCCAGATCAAGTGTGCGCACGAATATGATGAGCATCATATAGCGCAGCACAACAAAACGAAAGACACGCCAGCGGTGACTAGTCCAACAACTGCAGGGCAAGGAAGGAAGGACATGATGAAGAGCAAGGTCGCACTCGTGACCGGGGCGTCGTCGGGCATCGGCGAAGCCACGGCGCAGCGGCTCGCGACGGCTGGCTACAAGGTCTACGGCACCAGCAGACGGGGAGCCACGGCGAGCCAGCGATCGTTCGAAATGCTGCCCCTGGACGTGACCAGCGACGCATCCGTGGAGGCTGCGGTCCGGGAGGTGATGCGGTTGGAAGGCCGCATCGACCTGCTCGTGAACAACGCGGGCTTCGGTGTCGCCCCCGCCGGAGCCGAAGAGAGCTCGATCGATCAGGCCCGGTCGATCTTCGAGACGAACTTCTTCGGAGTGGTCCGGGTGACGCGTGCCGTCGTGCCCCACATGCGACGCCAGGGGAGTGGTCGCATCATCAACATCGGGTCCGTGCTGGGCTTCCTGCCCATGCCGTACGGTGCCCTCTATTCCGCGACCAAGCACGCGATCGAAGGGTATTCGGAGTCACTGGACCACGAGCTGCGCACGAGGGGCATCCGGGTCTCGATCATCGAGCCGGCCTACATCAAGACGCGCTTCGACGCGAACTTCCTGGAACCCGACGCGAAGATTGACGAGTATCGCGAGGTGCGCGCCGCCCTGGGCAAGACGCTGACGGAGGTGATGGCGGCTGCCGACGAGCCGGGCATCGTGGCCGACGTCGTGCTGAAGGCCGCGAACGCGGTTCGCCCGAGAATTCGATACACGGCCGGTGGGCTCGCGAGCCGGTTGCGATTGCTCCGCCGATTTGCTCCCACCGGGGTACTGGACGCCGGAATTCGAAAGGACCTGCGTCTCGACGCTCCAATGGCATCGGCGCCTCGCCCGTCGCTGGAGAAGGAGTCAGAGGCACATGAATGAAGGCACTCATCCTCGATCGTTACGGAAGCGCCGACCGTGTGCGGGTTGGCGAAATGCCGGAGCCGGAGCTGCGGGCGGATGACGTCCTGGTCCAGATTCACGCCGCTGGTGTGAACCTTCTGGATTCCAAGATCAGGAACGGCGAGTTCAAGCTCATTCTGCGGTATCGCCTGCCGCTGATCCTGGGCCACGACGTGGCCGGGGTCGTGGTCCGGGTCGGGTCTCAAGTGCGTCGATTCAAGCCGGGCGACGGAGTCTATGCGCGGCCGGCGGACGGGCGAATCGGTGCATTCGCGGAATTCATTGCGATCAAGGAAGACGACGTGGCGAGCAAGCCCAAAGCACTCACCATGGAAGAGGCCGCTTCCA
>QHVP01000228.1:16622-17426 GCA_003222295.1 Acidobacteriota bacterium
AACGTGGATCTGGTCAGAAGCCTCGGGGCCGACATCGTGATCGATTACAAGAAAGAAGACTTCGCACACGTCCTCCGTGACTACGACGTTGTCTTGCATAGCCTGGACAAGGCAACGCTCGAGAAATCGCTGCGAGTGCTGAAACCCGGTGGACAGCTCATTTCCATCTCAGGCCCACCCGATGCCGCGTTTGCGCGAAGCATCGGCTTGTCATGGCCCTTGAGAACGATCATGGGTGGCTTGAGCTACCGGATTACGGCGAAAGCAAAGCGCCGCCAAGCGCAATACTCGTTTCTCTTCATGAGGGCGAACGGCGCCCAGTTGTCCGAGATCACGTCTCTCATCGATCGCGGAATCATTCGCCCGGTCGTGGATCGGATCTTCCCCTTCGCATCGACCAAGGAGGCCATGGCCTACGTCGAGGCCGGACGCGCAAGAGGCAAGGTCGTCGTATCACTGAAGTGAAACACGGCGGGTCAGGTGAACGCTCGGGTCACGTTCACCGCGACGAGCTCTCGGTTGTCCCGTCAACGAGCTGTCGATCTCGTCATTCGAGGAGGGTCGACGGCATCGGCGACGTGTAGCGCCTTCACGAAGTTCCTTTCTTAGCCAGGCGACCGCCTTCGCAATCTGCTGGCCCGAGACCCGGACGTGACGAGGCCGCGAAGTTGCATCTGCTGCTTACCCCTGGCCTACCCCGGAGCACTCTCGGTTCTCTAAGTTGGTGGACCGCGGGGGGCTCGAACCCCCGACCTCCTGATTGCGAACCAGGCGCTCTCCCAGCTGAGCTAGCGGCCCGAAGGC
>QHVP01000228.1:17697-17958 GCA_003222295.1 Acidobacteriota bacterium
TCATCTTGCATCCAGTGCGGCCAACGCGACTTTGGCCACTTGGCGCAGAGCCCGGCGATCCGACTTCAGTCTAGCCATTGCGCGCATGCCCTGGATGGTCACGGCGAAGAACCTGGCCAAGGCCTCAGGGTCGAGAGCCTTCGACAATTCCTCCGTCGTTTGCCCTTTGGCAATCGCCTCCGCAAAGATCTCTTCGACGGCCGCTTGATTCTCCCGCAGGAACTGGGCGATGACGGCATCGCCGGTCTCTCGCTCGAGATT
>QHVP01000227.1 GCA_003222295.1 Acidobacteriota bacterium
CAGGGGGGCGAGGCCGCGCGTGAGGATGTACTGGAACGACGCCGCGCCTTCGCGCGCGAGGATGTCTTCGAGGATCGTGCGGAAGCGGTCCACCGGAAACGTGTCCGGGCTGGATTGGCCGGGCGCGAAGGAGATGATCCCCGGCCTCTCGATGAGCGCGCTCATTCGCCGAATGGCGGAGAAGCGCATGCCGCGCGCCGCGCTCGAGAAGCGCTGCTCCCAGTTCGTGGCCACCTTTTCCGTCATCCCCGTGCCCTCCTCCGTCCGCGGCCCGGCCGCTCGGACGCCGCAGTATATTCCGGCCTCCCCCGGCCACAGGCCCGTCCCCGCCATAGGACGTTCGCATCGAAGCCATCTCCGTACGTCATGGAGTTACCGGCGGCACAGGCCCTGCAGCCACCCACAGGCGATCGTGGCCGCTGGATGCAAACCTCCGTTGGACGTCGCCTCTTCCGGGGTCTACGATCGCATGGGCATGCCGCAACGGATCAAACGCGTGGGGCCGTTCGGCGCCGCGGCGCTGCTCCTGTGCGCGGCCGCCCCCGTGCGCGCGGCGACGGTCGAGCCCGCGCTGTCCGCCCGGCTGCGCCGCATCGAGACGGCCTTCCGCAGCGGAGATGCGGGCTCGCTGCGTCCCGCCTTCACCGCCAACACGAAGGTGCGGGTGGACCTCAAGGACGTGATGGAAGGTCCGGGCTCCTACGGTCCCAGCCAGCTGGAGGTGATCTTCGTGCGCATCTTCGACGAGAACCGGACGCGCCAGTTCTCGTTCCGGGACGAGGACGTGACCGTCTCCGCCCCCGGCATCGCGTTCGCGCGCGGCAAGTGGCTGCGCAAGGTGGGCCGCGGAGGCGCGGAGGCGCCGGACACCGTCACCTTCACGTTGCGACAGGAGAGCGGGGGACGCCGGCTAGCGTTCGCGCGCCGTTTGTGGTCTTTTCTTCCTGATGGCGGATGCGCGCTCCCTCCCCGCGGCCCCGCCGCCTCCCGCCCGCTCCGCCGCGGGACCGCTCGCGGCGGGGGCGCTCGTCGTGGCCGACGTCCTCTGGGCCGCCCCCGCGTCCGGGATCCTGACCGCGGCCGCCGCCCTGCTGCTCGCGGCCACGGCACGGCGCTCGCGCCGTACGCTCACCGCCCTGGCCACCCTGCTCGTCCTCATCCAGGCCGCCGCCGCCATCCACCTGCACGTCCAGGCCGCACGCTGGCCCCGATGGGCGGAGACGCGCGCGCAGGCGCGGCTCCTGGCCGTGGAGAAGCGCGCGCAGGCCCTGGTCGAGAGCCTGCAGGCGCAGGCCGCTTCCATCGCCGCCCTCGACGACGCGAGGAGCGCCGCGGCCGGCGATCGGGCCGCCCTGGTGCGGCTCTTCGGCGAGCTCGAAGCGCGGGCACGCGACCGCGATCCCTCGCCGTCACTGGCCGTGGATGCGATCCCCTTGCGCCCCCTCGCCTGGGCGGGGCGCACGTCGGATCCGGCCGTCCTGGAAGGCCTCGTCAACAATCGCGCGGACGTGTTCGTGCTCGGGGGCACGGTGACCACGACCCTGTGGGCCAGCGCTCCGATCCACGGAAAGGACGGAGCCTGGTCGGGCCTGGCCACCGTCGCCCTCCCCATCGAGATGCGCCGCAACGTGCGCAACGAGTACCTCCACGATTACGACCTCCTGGCCGGTCCGGAGGGAGGGGTCGAGTTCCGCTACGTCGACGCGCACGGCGAAAGAGAGGGTCGCGATCGTGCCGCCGCTGGACGAGGCGCAGCGCACGCTGGAGGCGCATTACCGGCGTGGCCTCTCCCTCGTGGCCGCCGTCCTGCTCGTGGCCTGGGCCATCGGAGACGGGCGGGAGCGTGGATGGCGCGCGTGGCGATGGGCCGCCGCCGCCGTCGCCTGCCGCCTCCTGTTCGTGTACGTCCCGCCTGCCTTCCCGCTGCTCTCGTCGGAGCTCGTGTCGCCGGACACCTATGCCTCCACGCTGCTGGGGCCGTTCCTCATCAGCCCCATCGATCTCCTCCTCACCGCCATCGCCCTGCTGGCCCTGGCCGCGGCCGCCTTCGACGGCGTGCGGCGCCTTCCGGCGGGGCCGCCCTCCCTGATCCGCGTGCTCGGCGCCACCCTCCTCGCCATACCCTTCCTCGCGGGCACGTTCCGTCTGATCGAGGACACGGTCGTGAACTGCTCCCTCGACCTGACCGTGCTACCCCTCGTTCCGCGCTCCGCGGCGCACCTCACGATCGACCTCGCGCTCCTCTGCGTCATGGCGGCGGGGGCCCTGGGCGTGGCCAGCGCGCTGACCCTCGGCGCCCCCGCGCCGCTTGCCCGCGGCCTCCGTATGGCCATGGTGCTGGTCCTGGCCGCGGCCGTCACTACGGGCGTGCGGTACTGGCCCGGGGAGCCTAGCGACGTCCCGCTCCCGGCCGTCTTCCTGCTGTTCGCCCTCACCCTGGGCGCCGTCCTGGAGGAGCGCGCGGCCCATGAGCGGCTGAGCGCCTTGCGGCCCGGCGCCTCCGCGGCCCTGGTCCTGGTGGCGGTGGCCGCCCTGGCCGCGCTCCTCTACCCCACCCTCGTCCACGACAGCCAGCAGACGCTGCGCAGGCAGATCGAGACCGACTACGCGGCGCTCGTCCTGCGCCAGCCGGAGTGGCGCCAGTACGCCCTCGAGGGAACGGAGCGCGCCATCGACTCCATGAACGTCCTCGAGCATGCGCCCCCCGGCATCTACCCTCCCGGCATCGAGGAGCTCGCCTTCGCCGATTGGTCCGCCACCGAGCTCTCCGCGTACGGCTTCTCGTCCGCGATCGAGATCCAGGACGCCAGCGGGACCGTGATCAGCCGCTTCGCCCTGAACCTGCCGTCCATCGCCTCCCGCGAGCGGCGGCTTCCCCGCGGCGCGGAGTGGATGGTCTCCCGCGAGCCGGTGAGCCTGGCCAGCACGGAGACGCTCGTGCTGCATGCGCAGCGGCTGCTCACCTACCACGGCCAGACCCACGGCGCGATCCACGTCTACGTGGGCGAGGACTTCTGGAGCCTCCCCTTCGTGCAGGGGCGCGACCCCTACTCCGTTCTGTATCGCAACACCGCCCGCGGCGGGCTCCCGGACCGGCTGGTGACCCTCCTCGTGTACGACACGCACCGGGACGTCGCCTTCAGCTCCGCGGAACGGCCGCCGGCCCTCGACCCCGGACTGACCGCGCGCGCGCTGGAGGCCGGCCGGCGCGCAGCGGGCGTGTGGACGACGCTCGAGGTGGACGGCATGGCCCAGCATGCCTACGTGTTCGCGACCCCCGACCTCGTCTACGCGCTCACCTACCGGGCCCTCTCCCCCGGCCGCTACGCGGCCGACCTCGTGGAGGCGGTCTCCGCGCTGGTCCTGCTCGGCGTGCTCGTCCTCGTGCTGGTGGTGCTGGTGCGCTCCCTGCTGCGCCGCCCCTCGCTGTCCCTGCCCTCCTTGCTCGCGGCGGTGGGCCGCCGCTTCGCGCTCCGGCTCTTCGTCGCGTTCACGCTCGTGGCCTTCGTCCCCGCGGCCGTCCTCCAGGTCGTGGTCAGCGGGTTCGTCACCGCGCGCCTGCGCAAGGAGTCAGACGACCAGGCCCTGGAACGCGCGTCGGTGGCCAAGAAGGCGGTCGAGGACTACGCGTTCTTCCAACGCGAGGAAGCTACCGGCTCGGAGTCGGTCACGGACGCGGCGCTGGTGTGGCTCGCCTCGGTGGTGAAGAACGACCTCGACCTGTTCGAGCGCGGGCGCCTCGTGGCGTCGAGCAAGCGCGAGCTGTACGCGTCGGGCCTCCTCGCCCCCCGCGTGTCCGGCTCCGTCTACCGCGCGATCGTCCTCGAGGGGCAGCCCTCGACGCTCCAGACGGAGCGGATCGGCGACTTCTCGTACCTGGTCGCCTCCGTGCCCGTCCACGTGGGCGGGCCCGAGCACGGCGTGCTCTCGATGCCGCTGGCCCTGAGACAGCGCGAGGTCGAGGCCACCGTCGACGACCTCGACCGCACGATCCGCCTGGCCTCCGTGCTCTTCCTCGGTCTGGCTGCGGGCATCGCCCTCACCATGGCCCGCCGCATCTCCGGGCCCATCCAGGAGCTCACGCGGGCCACGCGCCGCATCGCGCAGGGGGACCTCGAGGCCCGGGTGGAGGCCACCAGCCAGGACGAGCTGCGCCGGCTCGTCGACGCCTTCAACCAGATGGCGCGCGACCTGCACACCCAGCGCCGCGACCTGGAGCGGAGCAACCGGCTGGCCGCCTGGGCGGACATGGCCCGGCAGGTCGCGCACGAGGTGAAGAACCCGCTCACCCCGATCCAGCTCTCCGCCGAGCACCTGCGCCGCGTGTTCGCGGACCGCAGCGAGGATTTCGCGCACACGCTCGAGACCTGCACCGACACCATCCTCAAGCAGGTGCGCACGCTGCGCGGGATCGTGACCGAATTCTCGGCCTTCGCGCGGCCACCGGCGGACGAGCGGTCCGCGCAGGACCCGCGCACGATGCTGGAGGAGGTCGTCCGGCCCTACCAGGCCGGCCTGCCCCCGCGCGTGGAGCTGACCCTGGATCTCGACGGGGCCGCGCCCGCCGTGCGCGCCGATCGCCGCCTCCTGGAGCGCGCGATCGTGAACCTGCTGGAGAACGCCCTGCAGGCGGTCGGCGAGGCCGGGGCCATCCGCGTCAGCCTGCGGACGCGAGACGAGGGGCGTCGTGTGGAGATCGAGGTGCGCGACTCCGGCCCCGGGGTGGCCCCGGAAGTCCGCGACCGCATCTTCGAGCCATTCTTCTCGACGAAGACCAGCGGCAGCGGCCTCGGACTCGCCCTCGTGAAGAAGATCGCGGAGGACCACGGCGGCGGCGTCAGCCTCGAGAGCACGCCGGGCGAGCCGACCCGCGCCCTCCTGTGGCTGCCGGCCGCCGAGACGCCTACTGCGTCTGGTAGAGGTACTCGGGAATCGGGTGAGGGCGGCGCGTATTGAAGATCTTGTCCCACTCCGCGCCGTACTCGGATCGGTTGAACGCGCTCGGGTGCTGGCCATTGCGCTTTCCGGCCTTGTGGTCCTCGCGGGCCTTCGGCCGCACGATCGGGGAATCAATCGGCCTGGGCAGGCTGTTCTTCCCCTTGAAGATCCCGCTGAAGATCCCGGACTCGGCCGAAGCCGAGCCGAGGAGGAGGAGTGCGATCCCGGCGACAACCAGCTTCATTTGTCCCCCTTTTACAGTGAGATGAGGGGCCCCAGTAAAAGCGTTACTTGAAGAATCCTACACCCGGCGCCGGAAAACGTCCAGCACCAGATCGAGGGCCTGCGGCGGCAGGTCGTAGCGGCCGATCTGGTCCGGAGCCACCAGCGCGACTTCGTCCGCGTCGGACCCCGCCTGCAGCTCGCCGGACACGTAGTCACAGGCGTAGTCGATGATGACGTAGTGGTATTCGACCTCGGCGCCCTCCCGTTGAATGCGGTCGAAGACGAGCACGACCTCGCGCGGACGCACGAGGAGGCCCGTCTCCTCCCGCATCTCGCGCACGAGCGCTTCCTGTAGCGTTTCCCCCAGCTCGACGGTGCCGCCCGGGATGACCCAGCGGCCGCGGAGCGGCTCCTTTCCCCGGCGAATCAGCACGACGCGTCCGCCGATCAGGACCACGCCGCCGACACCCACGTACGGCCGGTCCGGACGCGTCCGCGAAGCGGCGGGACCGTTCAGGGCGCCTCGCTGGCGGCGACGACGGGAGGTGGGCCGGGGCGGCGGCGGAACACGAGTCCCCACAGATAGGCGAGCGGTCCGGAGAGCCAGAACAGCGTGGCCAGGGCGAGCAGGCACCACGCCGGGTGCATGTTGAACACGATCAGCAGGAGCGCGATGCCCACGACGTTGACGTAGCTGCGCCGGCTCCTGAGGTCCACCTTCTTGAAGGACGTGTAGCGGAACGTGCTCACCATGAGAAAGGAGAGGACGATGAGGAGCGAGAGCCAGACGACGGCATGGGTCCTCTCGTCGACGGGTTGGGGCGAGACGTTGACCAGGGCGGCGACGGGAGCGGCCGCCGCCGGGATCGGCAGGCCGACGAAGTACCGTCCGTCCACGGAGCTCTTCTGGACGTTGAACCGGGCCAGGCGAAGCGCGCCGCACACGATGAACAGGAACGCCACCAGCCACCCCACGCGCGGCAGCGTGGCGAAGCCCCAGGAATAGGCCAGAAGGGCCGGAGCGACGCCGAAGGAGACCACGTCCGCCAGGCTGTCCAGCTCCGCCCCGAACTCGCTGGTCGTGCCGGTCATGCGCGCGATGCGTCCGTCCAGGACGTCGAGCAGGATCGCCCAGAAGATGAGAGGCGCGGCCTCGGCGTACTGCTGGTGAAACGTTCGCACGATGGCCCAGAATCCGAGGAACAGGTTGCCCGTCGTGAACAGGCTGGGCAGGATGGCGGCGCCGCGGGAGAAGCGGCGCCGTGACATGGGCGGCCGCGCCGGCCGCTGGCCTCCCCCGCTCGTGGCCTCACTCTTCATTCCGATGTCCGCGCGTGCATATTAAATGAAAAAGCGGAGGGCTCGCAGGCCCTCCGCGTCCGGCGGTACACCCGGAAGGGGGCCCTAGTGGTCCTCCCTCATCCGGCGCGCGATCGCTTCCATCCGGTCCTTCAACTGGAGCTTCTTCTTCTTGAGGGTGGTCTCCTCGACCTGCTCCTCGTCGCTCAACACGGCCTTGTCGGTGAACTGGCTCAAGCGGGCTTCGTACTCGTGATGCTGCTCGTGAAGCCGCTTGTACTCCTCGTTCTCGAGGAGACGCTCCGTGGAACCGGCGTTTTGGGACATCGGCACCTCCGAATCATGAAGGTAGACCAGGCGCCTGTAGGTCCGCGTCGTGAGGGGCGACGGCGGGGTGGCCCTGATTTGGACGTTACCACCCGCTCCCGGTGATTTCAAGGCTGATTCCCGGCGTCTCCGAGGCCGTCCTTGCGCAGGACGAGCGCGTCTTCGGAGGGCTGCGAGTAGTAGTTGCGGCGGACGGCGACCGGTGCGAAGCCCATCGAGCGATACAGCTCGATGGCGGGCTGGTTGCTCGCCCGCACTTCCAGCAGCGCGACCCGGGCCCCGCGGCGCTCCCCGATGGTCAGGGCGATCGCGAGCAGCCGGCGGCCGAGCCCGCCCCCTCGATACTCCGGCCGCACGGCCAGGTTGTGGACGTGCAGCTCGTCCGCCGCCGTCTCGAGCACGCAGTAGCCGAGGATGCCGCGCTCGGGATCCGCGCCGGCGGGCGCGCGCGCCACCAGCACGAGACCGTTCTCGCCGCGCCGCAACGCTTCACGAAACCCGCGCACGCTCCAGGGATGCGTGTAGCAGCGGCGCTCGAGGCTGGCCAGTGCGTCGACGTCGTCGTGGCGGGCTTCCTCGACCACGTAGGGCGGGAGGCTCACGGCGTTGCTCATGGCCCGCTCGGCCGGATGTCCGCCGCGCGCAGGTACAGCGGCCGCAGCCCCCCCGGCGAGGTGCCCTCACCCGCGGCCAGCCGCGGCGCGGCCAACCGGGCGAGGGCGGCCGCGAGGTAGAGGCTGCGCCGCGGAAAGAGCGCGTCCGGGCGGCGGGACACGATCTCGGAGCGATAACGCTCGGCGCCGTCGCCGACGACGGCGAGTGGCCCCGCGACGCGTCCGGCAATGGCCTCGGCCGCGACGGATTGGGGATCCTCGCGCCGGCCCGCGTCCGTGCCGTAGAGGGCGGCGAAGACCTGCCCGTTCCGCGAGGCATCGACCATGGGCACCAGCGTGGGCGCCTCCCCCGCGATGGCCGCGGCCAGGACGTCCAGCGTGGACACACCCAGGCAAGGACGGCCCGAGGCCAGGGCCAGACCCTGAACCGTGCTGAGCCCCACCCGGACGCCCGTGAAGGACCCCGGACCCACGGTCACGGCGTAACCCTCGATCTCCATCGCGTCGATCCCGGAGGCGCGAAGGACGAACTCGATCGCGGGCAGCAGCGGCCGCGAGTGTCCGTGGGCACGGACACGCGCCTCGGCCAGAACGACGCGATCGTCGGCCAGGGCGACGCTCTCGCGCTCGCTCGTCGTGTCGACTGCGAGGAGCTTCATTCGGCCACATTCCTCATGGCTGTCGACCTATTATGAGTGTGGCCGAGCACCCCCCGGATATGGCTCGGGCACACTCATGACCACCCAGCCCCAGACGCCGGCCATGCAGCAATACCATCGGATGAAGGCGGAGCACCCGGGCGCGCTCCTCTTCTTCCGCATGGGCGACTTCTACGAGCTCTTCTTCGAGGACGCGGTGGTGGCCGCGCGCGCCCTCGAGATCGCGCTCACCTCCCGGTCGAAGGACCGCGAAGGCGACCCCATCCCCATGTGCGGCGTCCCCCATCACGCGGTGACCACCTACGTGGGCCGGCTGGTGAAGCAGGGGTTCCGCGTCGCGGTGTGCGAGCAGATGGAGGACCCACGCACCGCCAAGGGCGTGGTCAAGCGCGAGGTCGTGCGCGTGGTGACGCCGGGCACGCAGCTCGAATCCTCCGCCCTGGAGGCGACGGAAGCGGCTTTCGTCCTCGCCCTCGCCCCCGGCCCCTCCTCGCTGGGCGCGGCCTGGATCGACGCCACCACCGGCGAGTTCGAAGTGGCGCAGTGGGACGGCGCGGGCGCGTGGGACCTCTTGCGCGACGACCTGGGGTCCACGCGCCCTCGTGAGCTGCTGGTGCCGCAGGGGTCCGCGCTGCCCGGGTGGCTGACCGATCACGCCTCGACCGAAGCCGCGATCCCACGCACGGAGCTGGAGCCGTCCGCCTTCGACCCGCGCGCGGGGCGCCGCGACCTGCTCGCCCATTTCGGGGTGCTCACCCTGGAAGCCTTCGGCTGCGACGCGCAACCGGCCGCCATTGCCGCCGGCGCCGCCGCCTTGCGCTACGTGCGCGATACGCAGAAGCGTGACCTCGCCCACGTGACGGGGCTGCGCACGCGCGCCGGCGAGGACGGACTCGTCCTCGACGCCCTCACCCGCCGCAACCTCGAGCTGGTGGACAACGCCGTGGACGGCTCGCGCCGGGGCACGCTGCTCGACGTGCTGGACCTGACGCGCACGCCGATGGGCGCGCGCCGTCTCCGCCAGTGGCTTCTGCGCCCGCTGGCCCGGCTGGAGCCGATCCAGGACCGGCTCGATGCCGTCGAGGAGCTCGCCTTCCGCACCGTCGAGCGCGCGAGGTTGCGCGAGGCGCTCGGCGACGTCCAGGACCTGGACCGCATCGTGGGCCGCGTGAGCCTGGGCACCTCTTCCCCGCGCGACCTGCGCGCGCTGGCGCGCTCGCTGCGCGCCTTGCCCGAGGCGGCCACGTGCGTCGAGGAATGCCAGGCCCCGCTCGTGCGCTCCGAGCTGAAGGACCTCGACCCGCCCCTGGACGTCGCGGAGGACGTCGAGACGGTCGTGGTGGACGAGCCCCCGCCCACCGTCCGCGAGGGGGGCGTCGTGCGCGCGGGCGTGGACGCCGAGCTGGACTCCCTGCGGGAGATCAGCCACGGCGGACGGACGACGATCGCCGCCATCGAACAGCGTGAGCGCGCGCGCACCGGCATCGCGTCTCTCAAGGTCCGCTTCAATCGCGTGTTCGGTTACTACATCGAGATCAGCAAGTCGAACCTGGGTCAGGTCCCGGGCGACTACATCCGGAAGCAGACGATCGCGGGCGGCGAGCGCTTCGTGACCCCCGAGCTGAAGGAGTACGAGGAGAAGGTCCTCAAGGCGGACGAGCGCATCGTGGCCCGCGAGGCCGAGATCGTCGAGGCCTTGCGCGCGCGGGTCGCGGCCCAGGCGCGCCGCATCCAGGCCTCCTCCCGCGCCATCGCCACCATCGACACCCTGGCCGCGCTGGCCGAAGTGTCCTGCCGCCACAACTACGTGAAGCCGCGGATGAGCGGCGGGGACGAGCTCGTCTTCGTGGAGGGCCGGCATCCGGTCATGGAACGGGTCCTGTCCGAGCCGTTCGTGGCCAACGACCTCCGCATGGCCGAGGACGGGCCCCGGCTGCTGATCCTCACCGGGCCCAACATGGGCGGCAAATCGACCTACCTGCGCCAGACCGGACTCATGGTGGTGATGGCGCAGATGGGCTGCTTCGTGCCCGCCCGCGAAGCGAAGCTCGGCGTCGTGGACCGCGTCTTCACGCGCGTAGGTGCGTCCGATCTCATTCTCCGCGGTCAGTCCACGTTCATGGTCGAGATGCAGGAGACCGCGCACATCCTGCGTATTGAGATCGGGCGCGGCACCGCCACCTTCGACGGCCTGTCCATCGCCTGGGCGGTGGCCGAGCACCTCGCGCGCGGGGAGGCCGGACCCAAGACCCTGTTCGCGACGCACTACCACGAGCTGACGGACCTCGCCGTCGACCATCCCGGCGTCGGGAACCTCCACGTCTCCGCCCGCGAGTGGCAGGACGGCGTCGTGTTCCTCCGCAAGATCGAGGACGGCGGCTCCGACCGGTCCTTCGGGATCCAGGTCGCGCGTCTGGCCGGACTGCCCGCGCCCGTGGTCGTGCGTGCCCAGGAGATCCTGGGCAACCTGGAGCGTACGGAGTTCGACCGCGAAGGACGGCCGCGGCTGGCCCACTCTTCGGGCGAGCGCGAAGGGCCGGCCCCCGTCCACCAGCTCCGCCTGTTCGCCGCGCCCGACGAGGGCGTCCTCGACGACCTCCGCAAGGTCGACCCCGACCATCTGACGCCGGTCCAGGCGCTCGCGCTCCTGGCCGAGCTCAAGCGACGGCTCGGAGGGTGAGCATGCGATACACTGCGGGAACGGAATGAGTACCCGGCGCTGGGATCCGCTCCGCGACCTGCTCAGCCTGCAGGAGAAGATGAACCGGCTGTTCGAGGACAGCCTGGCCGCGACCCGGACCACCCCCGGCCTGCCCGCCAGCGCCTGGACGCCGGCCGCGGACGCCTACGAGACGCCGGAAGGCTTCGTCGTGCTCATGGACCTGCCCGGGCTGAGCGCGGACGACGTCGAGATCCACGTCGACGGCGAACGGCTGGTGGTGCACGGCGAGCGGCGGCCGGACGACAAGACCCGGCCGGAGAGCTTCCATCGCGTCGAGCGCAGCTACGGCGTGTTCACGCGGGTCTTCCAGCTCACGGACGAGGTGGACCCGGACAAGGTCACCGCCAATTTCCGGGACGGCCTCTTGAGGCTCGACCTGCCGCGCCTGCGGACGCGCGGCGCCGGGCGCGGCCGTCCGGAGAGACCGGACGCTTGAGACCGCGGCTCCTGCTCGCCACCGCCGTCGTGGCCTCCCTCGCCGTCGGGATCGCCATCGGTGCGCACGTGGCCGGGCGCATCGACGTCCCTCCCCCGGCCAAGGCCGCGGAGCCGGCCGCCGCCGCTCCCAACCCCGGCCTGGCCGGCACCGCCGTGGGCGGCCCGGACTTCAGCGCCATCGCCCGCCGCGGCACCCCGGCCGTGGTCAACATCTCGGCCCTCCAGGTCTATCGCGCGGAGCGCTCCCCGTTCTCCAGCGATCCGTTCTTCCGCGACTTCTTCGGCCAGGACTTCCCGGGCCTGCGCATGCCGCTAGAGGAGCGCAAGACGAGTCTGGGCTCGGGCGTCGTCGTGGCCCCGGACGGGCTGATCGTCACCAACAACCACGTCATCGAGCACGCGAACCAGATCGCCATCACCACCGCCGACCACCGGCGCTTCCGGGGCAAGCTGGTGGGCACGGATCCCGTCACCGACATCGCGGTGGTGAAGATCGAGGCGCGAGGCCTGGCCACCCTGCCCTGGGGCGATTCCGCGCGCGCCGCCGTGGGCGAATACGTGGTGGCCATCGGCAACCCGTTCCAGCTCAACCAGACGGTCACCATGGGGATCATCAGCGCCACCGGACGCTCGAACGTCGGCATCGTCGACTACGAGGACTTCATCCAGACGGATGCCGCCATCAACCCGGGCAACTCGGGAGGCGCGCTGCTCAACACGCGCGGCGAGCTGATCGGCATCAACACCGCCATCTACTCGGAGACGGGCGGCTATCAGGGCATCGGGTTCGCCGTCCCCGCGAACCTCGCGCGCACGGTCGTGGACCAGCTCGTCAGCAAGGGGCGTGTCGTCCGGGGATGGATCGGGATCACCAAGATCAGCGACGTCGCGGACGAGGGAGGGCTGGAGCCCGGCCAGGGCGTGGTCATCGTCGAGCTGCTGCGCGGGAGCCCCGCGGACCGGGCCGGCCTCGAGCCGGGCGACGTCGTCGTGGCCGTGGACGGGCGACCGGTCGATATGGCATCGCAGCTGCGCAACGAGCTGGCCGCGGCCCGGGTCGGCACCGAGCTACGCCTCACCGTGCGCCGTCAGGGCCGGAAGGTGCAGATCCTCATTCCGATCGAAGAGGCCCGCGGGCGTGTCTAGGAAGGGCCTCGGCGCGATCCTGCGCGAGGCGGACCTGATCAGCGAGACCCAGCTCCGCGACGCGCTCTCCGCCCAGAAGACGTTCGGCGAGCGCCTGGCCAGCGTCCTCGTGCGCCAATGCACGCTGACCGAGAAGTTCGCGGTGACGTACCTGGGCCGGCAGCTCGGTGTCCCCGGAGTCGACCTGTCGCGGCAGGAGATCGACCTCGAGCTGCTCGAGAAGGTGCCCCTCGAGCTGTGCGAGCGCCACCTGGTGTTCCCCGTCAAGGTCCAGGGCGCGCGGCTGCAGATCGCGATGGCCGACCCCAACGACCAGAAGCTCGTCTCGGAGATCGAATTCAAGACGGGCGCGCGCCTCGCGCCCATGATCGCTCTCGACGCGAGCATCAAGAACGCGATCGTCGAGGCACGGCGCGCCCTCAAGACCGGCCAGAAGACGATCCGCCCCAACGTCCAGAAGGCGCTTTCGGGCCGCCTCGCCACCCCTCCTGGCAACGCCGCGGGCGTGACCCCGGGGGCGGAGGGCGGCGCACCCTCCGACGACGTCGAGGTGCTCGTGGTCGAGTCCCTGATGGACGAGGTGCAGGAGCTGAGGATCATCGAGAGCCTGGGCAGCGCGCCCGCCGCCTCCCCCGCCGCCCCCCCGCGCGCGCCCGCCGTGGAGGAGACCCAGACCATCCTGGCCGTGGACGACGATCCGAGCGTGCTACGGATGATCGAGATGCTCCTGCAGTCGAAGCGATACCGCGTGCTGACCGCGCGTGCGGGACGGGAGGCGCTGGCCAAGGTCCGGGAATCCATGCCCGACCTCGTCATCCTGGACGGGATGCTCCCGGAGGTGCACGGATTCGAGATCTGCCGGCAGCTCAAGACCTCGGAGCGCTTCCGTCACATCCCGGTGTTGATGGTGTCGGCGGTGCACACCGGATGGCGCTTCGCCGCCGACGTCAAGCAGACCTACGGCGCCGACGATTACCTGGAAAAGCCCTTCGAGGCCGCGGACCTGCTCCGGCGCGTCGAGGCCCTGCTGAGCCGCGCCCCGGAGACGGTCGCCCCCGCGTCCGAGGCCGCCGCCCGCCAGCAGCTCAAGGAGGGCGTCATCGCCCTGAAGAACGACAAGCTCGACGAGGCCATGGCCGCCTTCACCCGGGGCCTCGCCATCGACCAGTTCTCGGACCTGCTGCATTACTACCTGGCCATGACCTACGAGAAGAAGGACATGGTCTTCCACGCCATCGACCACTACGAGAAGGCCATCGAGCTCAACCCCGGCTTCTACGACGCGATCACGTCCCTAGCGAACCTGTATCAGAAGCAGGAGTTCTGGCGGAAGGCGGTGGAGATGTGGGAGCTCGCGCTGTCGGCGACGAAGGATGAAACGGTCCGCGCGCGCATCAAGGACCACCTGTTGAGTCTGTTGTAGCGATCAAAGGATGGCCGCCGACCTGGCCACCGCCTGTTATCTGTTAACCCAGGCCGATCCGTTCTCTTTACCCCGCCACGCCCTCTTCGAAGTCGTCCGCAGCCAGGGCGGAAGCCTCGACGACCACGGTGCGGTCGGCGCCTTCGGGCACGCACAGGGTCTTCGACCTTCCACAGGAAGGGCAGGACACCTGGACGGTCACGGCCTCCCGGTCCCGATCGGGATCACGCCGGTCGTCGAAGTAGCAGACATCGAAGGCCGACCCGCACTCGCAACGGTGGGGGCTTCGCTTGCGCTCGCGATCGGCGGCGTCGGTCACGGCCACGTCCTTGCTAGTCGAACACCTTCTCGAAGTCGGGCTGCACCACCATCTCCTTGCCCTCGACGTGGATCAGCCCCTGGCGCTCCAGGTCCTTGAGCATGCGCGTGACCGTCTCGCGCGTGGTCCCGATGCGGTTGGCGATCTCCTGGTGGGTGGCACGGCGGAAGGCGATCCGTCCGTCCTTCAGCCGGCGGCCTTCCTCGCGGGCCATGTCCACGATGACCCGGGCCACGCGCCCGTAGACGTCGAGCAGGGCCAGGGTCGAGATCTGCTGGTTGGCATGGCGCAGACGCTGGCTCAGGATCTTGATGAGCGCGGACGTGATGCTCCGGTTGTCCGTGAGCACGGTCTGGAAATCGGTGCGGTGCAGCGAGATCAGCTCGCTGTCCTCGATGGCGATGGCGGTGGCGGAGCGCGGCTCGTTGTCCAGGAGCGCCATCTCGCCGAAGAAGTCGCCGGGGCCGAGGATGGAGAGGATCACCTCACGCCCGTCGTCTCCGAGGATGGTGACCTTGATCCGCCCCTCCAGGATCATGAAGAAGAAGTCGCCCTCCTCGTTCTCGAAGAAGACGACGGTGTCTTTCGGATAGCGCCGGCGGGTCGCCAGCCGGGAAAGGCTCGCGATGTCCGCGTCGGACAGCTCCGCGAAGATGGGGACGGTGCGGAGGAGTTCCTGCTCGTCCATTCGGCGGGATCGTACACCATACCGCGGCGCCCCGGGTCAAGGCCCGACGAGACGGACGAGACCCTCCAGGACGTCGACCGCTTCCTGTCCCGTCACCGGCCGCCAGGCCTCGAAGGCCCCGCCTTCCGTGAGGTCCATCAGGCCGGCGCCCACCACCCGCGCCGCGGGATAGCGCGAGAGGTTGTTCTCGTTCATGTCCGTCGGATTGGCGAGGTTGGTCGCCGGGGCCTTGGCCAGGTCGAGCACGCGCTGCACCGCCGTGGCCAGGTCCCCGCGCCGCACGACCGCCGCCGGCTGGAAGGTGTGGTTCGAGTAGACGTCGAGGACGTCGAGGGCGAGGGCGCGGATGATCTGGTCGCGCGCCCACGACCCCGAGATGTCGATGGCGACCTTGGCCGGGCCGGGGGGCTGGCGCGACAGCATGGTCACCTTGCTCATGAGGAGCGCGGCCAGGTCCGCGCGCGTGATCGTGGGCGACGACGGGATGCGGCGGTACTCCTCCGGCATCTGGAGCAGCTCCAGCGCCTCCCGCGCCTCGCGCGACCGGCGCAGCGCCTCCTCGTCGCGCGGGTCCAGGGCGAGCAGGCGGCGATAGACCTCCAGCGCGCGCCCGTACTCCCGGAGGCCGGCGAGGATCTCGCCCAGGCGCACGAGGACCTGGCGCTCCTCCTGGGGATCGGCTTCCAGGACCGTCGCCGCATCCGCGGCCTGGCCCCGTTGCACGAGCAGGTCGGCCAGGGCCAGCCGGGCCTCCGCCACCTCGGGCGCCGCCTCCAGCACGTGCCGGTACTCCGCGATCGCGGCGTCCGCGTTGCCCGCGGCCATGGCGTCCCGCGCGGCGCCCACCCGGCGCTCGGTCACTTGCAGCCGCACGTCCGAGAGCCGGCGGCGCACGGTGTCGTTGGCGGTGTCGAGGCCGGCCGCGCGCCGGAGATGCTGGAGCGCGGCCTCGCCGTTGCCCGCACGCAGCGCGGCCGCGGCCGCCCCCACCAGAGCGGGCACGTAGTCGGAGCGGCGCGTGAGCACGGACGCGAACGCGCGCGCCGCCTCCGGCGGCCGTTCCTGCCGCAGCAGCGCGTAGCCCACGCCCGTCTCCGCGGCCACCGACCCCGGATGCTTCCGCAGCAGCTCGCGGAAGCGGTTCTCCGCGTCCGCGCCTCGTCCAGCCAGGACCAGGCGCCAGGCGCGCTCGACGGCCTTGCCTTCGTCGGGCGTCAGCTCGGACGGTGCCCAGCCGGGGAATAGGTAGTCGTCGGCGTCGCTGGGAACAACCTTCGCCCGCGGCGCCGTCGCGCAGGCGGAGAGAGCAACGGCCACGGCCACCGCGACCCCCCGCAACCTCAAACCAGATGCTCCCGGTACCGCGCCACCAGGCGCTCGGGGATCTCCGCGTCGATGGTGACCTCGTCCCCCTCCACCTCGTGCGACACCACCCGGCCGGAGGTGTAGACGCCCGCGATGCCCCGCGCATCCCCGGCGCGGAAGCGAAGGCGGACGGTCTTGGGCAGCAGATCCAGATGGCGCGCGATCGCCGTGCCCAGCTCCTCGAGCCCATCGCCGGTCTGGGCGGACACGACGACCGAGGCCGGCCGCGCCGCCTGCAGGCTCCGCCCGCGCTCGGGTGCGATCCGGTCCGACTTGTTGAGGACCGCGATGGCCGGCCGGTCGGCGGCCCCGATCTCCTTGAGCACGGCGCTCACCGCGGACTCGCGCTCCTCGACGTCCTCCGCGGACGCGTCCATGACGTGCAGGAGGAGATCGGCCTCGACCACTTCCTCCAGGGTGGCGCGGAAGGCCGCCACCAGCGCGTGCGGCAGCTTCTGGATGAAGCCGACGGTGTCGACGACCAGCACGTCCCGGCCCGCCCCGACGCGGATCTTCCGGACGAGCGGATCCAGGGTCAGGAAGAGCTGGTCCGAGATCTCGGTCCGCTCGCGCGTGAGCGCGCTGAACAGGGTCGACTTGCCCGCGTTGGTGTAGCCCACCAGCGCGACCACCGGGGCCTGCGCGCGCTGGCGCGCTTCGCGGCGCGTGTGCCGTGTGCGCCGCACCTTCTCGATCTCGTGCTTGACGTTCTGGATCCGCTGCCGGATGCGGCGGCG
>QHVP01000230.1 GCA_003222295.1 Acidobacteriota bacterium
TTCCGAGATGTGCCCATCAACCGATTCCTGGAGATTCGCGAGACGGAGGATTCCTGGCGCGAGCGCAAGGTGCCGCGCTTCAGCTTCGCACGTCGCGCGCACTGATCGCTCGGGCTCAAGGGACGATCGTGAAGGTGGCCTTGTCCTCGGCGGTGGAGCGGCCTTGCTTCACTCGGACCACGGCTTCATATCCTCCGGGCGGAAAGCCGGCGGTCGGGTACTCGCCGAGGAATACCATCCGCCCTTTCTCGTCCGCAGGAAGAAGATCGGCCTTGCCTTCGCCCGTCTTCTTTCCGTCCTTGAAAAACTCGACCGAGATCGCAGGAGCCGCGCCGTCCGTGGTCGGCCAGACGGCCGCGAACAGGTAGAAGTTCGGATTGGCCCCTTTCGCGATCGGGGTGTCGATGTTCGGCATCACGCGCGCGGTCTGGATGCGGAAGGGGTCGGCGACGCCGAGCCGGTTCGGGGGTACCGGCTCGACGCCCCGCACCACCGCCACCGTCGAAAGCCGCACTCCACTCGCGGCCGGAACCTCGAAAGGAGCCCTCAGCGTCCCGATCTTCTGGGTTCCCCGGTCCTGGACGGCCGCTTCGAAGGCGTACTTGCCGGGCGCGAGCTGGACCGTCCGGTTGAATCCCACCTTGCCCCGCTTCATGGCCTCGACCTTGTCCGCCGGGCCCTCGAACGGGTAGATCTGGCTGATCCTCTGGACCACCTCTCCCTTCTCGTCCTTGACCACGGCCATGAGCCCGAACCGGAGGCGGTAGGTCCTGGCCTTCTCGTCGATCGCGAAAGAGAGCCCGCTCATGGGGACGTCGAGCAGCATCACGCACTCGCGGCCTTTCTCGCCCTCCCCGAAGCAGAAGATCCTTCCGTGCACCTCCACGTCCTTCGGCGGCGCGGCTCCGCTGAGGGCGGTGAGCATGGGGATCTCGTAGGCGAGCACGGTCTGGCCGCCCACGCTGGGGGGCAGGGCGAAGTATCCGGCGCGGCTCTGCAGCTTCACCCCGGCGCGGGTGACCTTCATCTCGATCTTGCGGTAGGCGCCGTCGTAGGCGTTCGACGAGGGCGGGTAGGTGATCTCGTAGTAGGCGGCCGCGTCCGCGAGCACCTTGTCCGTCCCCTTGCGCAGGTCGTTGCTCCCCCCCACGAGCACCGCCCCCGTTCCTTCGGAGAGCTGGCCCAGCCAGACCCGCATGTCCTGGCGGGTGCTGCCGGCCACGTTCTCGGCCACGTCGAAGTTCGCGCGCGCGCTCTGCGGGTTGATGTTGTCGGTGGACGCGCTGCGGCTCACGCTTTCGACCTGTTCCATGGCGGAGCGGGCGGCGTCGAGATCGCCGCCTCCGCGTACGCCCCGCGCGTCGATCGTGTAGATGGCGACCCCCGCCCGGTTGGCCTCGCTGATGAGCGAGCGGAACACGTCGTCGAACTTGCTGGGCACGTCGAACCGCTGGGCGAAATAGACGACGGTCTTCCGGCCCGGCGCGGCGCCCTGGCCCTTGACGACGGCGATCAGCGGGAAGAGAGTCGAGCCGTCCTGGCGGAGCTTGTTCATCTCGTCGCCGATCCGCATCTGCTCGATGAGGATCCGGGCCCGGTCCGTGGTCTCCGGCACCCCCAGCTCGCGCGCGGCCGTCGTCTTCACCTGCGCGGACTGAGGGCGCAGGGTCTCGTCCTCGTGGCTCGTCGCCTTTTCGACGGCGGCGGTGAGAGCGGCCATGTCGTTCGTGAAGCCGGAGAGGGCCCACAGCTCGAGCCCGACGCGGAAGACCGCCACCCGGACGTCGGGCGAGGCCAGGAGCTTGGCCATGAACTCGCCCGCGGCCTTCCGGGCGTTCTTCTGGCCCTCCGCGTCGAGGCCGTCGAAGACGAGGGTCACGTATCGCGGCGCTCTGCCCTGGTCAGCGGAGCCGCCCTCGACCAGCCGGAGCGAAGCGATGGGGCGCTTGACGCCGTTCTCCGTGACCTCGATCTCTTCGGCCTTGAGGTCCTTGATCGGGATCCCTTTCTTGTCCTGGACGACGAGATCCACGGTCACGGGCTTGACGTCTTGGGCGCGCACGTCCGCCGCCGCAACTCCGGCGACCAGGAGCAGGACGGAGAGCGACGATGGTTTCATCTGGACCCTTGCAGAGTAGAGTTGACCACCATCTTGCCATGCCATTGGCGCCCTTGAAGCTGATCCGGGCCGCAACCGCCGCCGCCCTGGTGTCGGCTCTCGCCCCCACGGCCCCGGCCCAGGATGCGAAAAGGGACCCGAAGCCCGCGACCTTCCGCGCCGACACCGCCCTCGTGGTGCTGGATCTCGTCGTGCGCGACAAGAAGGGCCAACCCGTCCGCGACCTGCGGCCCGAGGAAGTGCAGGTCTACGAGGACGGCGTTCGTCGCGACGTTGCCGCCTTTCGACTCGTCGAGACCGGCACCTCCGCCGTCGCCACCGATGCGGCCGCGCCCGCGGCCGGGCCGACGGCGCCGGCCCTGAACCCGACGCGGCTTTTGAGCCTCACCACCCTGATCTTCGAGCCGCTCGACGGCCCCGCCGCGGCGCTTGCCCGCAAGGCCGCGCTCCAGTTTCTCGACCGCGCCCTCGGTGAGCGGTCGCGCGTGGCCGTCGTGCGTCTAGGGCAGGGGTTGAGCCTGGTCCAGCCGTTCACGAGCAACGCCGAGCACCTTCGCCGCGCGGTCGAGCTGGTCACGAACACGGCGCCCGACGCGCAGCAGAGCGTGCTGGCGCAGGCCCAGCTCGCGGCCGACTACTACCGGAAGCTCAATGCGGCGGGCACTCATACGGCGGGTGGCGCAGCGCCGGCCCTGACGTCTCCGCGCGATCCGGGACGGGCCGAGGATGCGTCCGGACCTTGCGTCATCTGTCCGGTCGGAGCCGGAGACCCGGGGGCAGAGGCCATGGAGCGAAAGCTCGCGGAGGTCCAGGCCATCGCCTTGCGCACGACCGATCTCGTCCAGCGCCAGCAGCAAGGCGAATCGACCCTCTGGCCGCTCCTGGCTCTCCTCAAGGCCCAGGAAGAGCTGGCCGGTCGCAAGACAGTCGTGTTGTTTTCGACGGGCCTGCGCGTGCCGCCGAATCTCGACAGCCTGTTCCGGACGGCGATCGGCCAGGCCAACCGCGCGAGCGTCAGCATCTACGCCGTGGACGTGCGCGGCCTCGACACCACGCGGGACCTCGCCGCCACCGGCGCCGCGATGCGTCAGGCCGCCGCCGCCAGCTACCTGCAGACCACCCGCATGGACGGCGCCATCACCCGCGACGAGGTCGAGACCTTCGACACCGCGGAGGACGCCCTCCGCTTGAACGCGAGCGGCACGCTCCGCGACCTCTCCGAAAGCACCGGCGGCCTCCTGATCGCGAACACGAACGACCTCGGCAAGCGGCTGGAGCAGGTCGCGTCCGACCTCCGGCTCTATTACGAGGTCTCCTACGCTCCGGCCCGGAGCGAGTACGACGGCAAGTTCCGGAAGATCGAGGTCAAGCTGGCCCGGAAGGGAGTCTCGGTCCAGGCCCGTAGCGGCTACTTCGCGCTGCCCCCCGGCGGCTCGACCCTCTTCCCCTACGAGGTGCCCCTGCTCGCGGCCCTGACCACGCGCTCGAAGGCTCGTGACTTCGAGGTCCACGCCGGCATCTCCTTCGGGGAGAAAGGCGACCCTACCGTGGCCATCGAGGTCCCTCTCGACGGGCTGCCGTTCGCCATGGATCCCAGGAAGAAGACCTATCGCCTCGGCCTTTCGATCCTGGCCGTCATCAAGGCTCCCGATGGCCAGGTCGCGGAGCGGATCAGCGACGACTACCCGATGACGGGTCCGGCGGGGACCCTCGACGCGCTCCGCGCGAAGAAAGCGGTGCTGCGGCGCCGGCTCGCGCTCGCGCCCGGCGAATACGTGCTCGAAGCGGTGGCCCTCGAGAAGGAGTCCGACCGCGCCAGCGTCGGCCAGTGGCGCTTCTCGGTGCCGGGACCAGGTGGGGCGGGATTCGCCGCGGACCTCCTCTCCCTGCCCGAGGGCGACGGCCCGACTCGAGCGGCGACAGGCGACCGGTCCCGCGAGGCGAGCGAAGTCGCGGGGGCGGTCGCGGCGCGCCGCAGGGTTGCCACCGACCGCGCGGCGGCGGATGTGGATCGGCTCGCCCGGCTGCGTGCGCCCGCCACTCGCGCCTCCTCCAAGGAGCCGGAGTGGACCGACGCCGAGGTCCAGGCCGCGGCCCTGCTCCACCTGGACGTGGCCGTCGAGGAGGCGCGTCGGGGGGACGCGATCACGGCGCGCCGCGAGTTGGACACGGGCGAACGCCTGGCCGGCCTCGTGCTCGACCCCGCACGCCGCCGTCGCTTCCATCGCGAGTGGGCCCTGGGCGCCGCCGCCTTCTACCGGTCGCGCTACGAGGCGGGGACCGCCCTGGCGATCCTGGAGCGCGCGTGCGCCGCCGCCGGCGACGACATGGAGTTGCTGCTGTCCCGTGCCGTGATCCACGAGACCCTCGGCGGCCGGGCCTTCTCCGGCTCCGGGACCCCGCGCCTCTCCGCCGCGGAAGCGGGGGAGACGGCCGCGACCCATCTGCCGAAGGCCGAACAGCTGTATCGGCGAGTCTTGTCGTCGGCCCCGGGTCAGGTCGAGGCTCGGCTCCGCCTCGGCCGTACGCTTTTCCTGCAAGGCCGCAGTCCGGAAGCGATCGCGGAGATGGACCTGGTGCTCGCCGGCCGTCCCTCGGGCGCGGAGGCGCTTCTCGCCCAGCTCTTCGCCGGCGCTGCCCTCGAAGCGGCGGGCGAGACCGCGCAGGCGCTCGCCCGGTACGAGAAGGCGCTCGCCCTCGATCCGCGATCCCGCGTGGCCGAGATGGCGTCGGTTCGTCTGCTCGCGCGGGCTGCCCCGTCCGAGGCCCGCGCGCAGATGGCGCGGCTCATCGGGAGGACCGACGAGGCCCAGCCGGCCGATGAGCCGTGGTGGCGTTACCGCCTCGCCGGCTTCGGCGAAGATGCCGGCTTCGAGGAACGAATGGCGCGCCTGCGGGACGAGGTGCACCGCTGACGCTCGCCTCGTTCGCGCTCGCGGCGGCCCTGGCTTCGGACGGGGCCCCGCAGGCGCCGCCCGTCTTCCCGGCCCAGGCCGCGTCCGTCTATCTCGACGTCTTCGCGACGCGGGACGGCGAGCCGGTCCGTGGCCTCACCGCCGACGACTTCGAGGTGCTCGACGGGGGCCGGGTCGTTCCCATCGAGCTCGTCCCCACGGACGCGGTTCCCATCTCCGCCATCCTCGTCCTCGATACGAGCCTCAGCGTGGCGGGAGGGAGACTCGACCAGTTGCGCCAGGCCTGCACCGCGTTCGTCCGCGCCCTTGCCCCCCGGGACGAGGCGATGCTGCTCACGTTCTCGAACGCCGTCCACTTGCGCGCCGCCGGTGAAGACCGCGCCGCCCTGGAACGGGCACTGGACCAGACCCGCGCGGGAGGGAGGACGGCTCTCTTCGACGCCGTCTTCAGCGGGCTGCTGATGGCTCCGAGCCTCCCCGGCCGGCCGGCCCTCATCGTGTTCTCGGACGGCGTCGACACGGTGAGCTGGACGGGCGCGGCCGACTCGCTCGCCCTGGCTCGTCGGTCGAGCACGCTCGTCTACGCGGTGGGAGTGGCGTCCGACCTTCTCCAGGAAGTCGTGAACGCCACCGGAGGACGCGCCCTCTCGGAGTCGGGGAAGGGGCTCGGTAACGCGTTTCTCCGCGTGCTCGACGATCTGCGCCACCGCTACCTGCTGCGTTTCGATCCCGGCTCGCCCGCTTCCGGCTGGCGGCCCCTCGAGGTGAAGCTGAAGCACATGCACGCGGAACTCCGCTACCGCCCGGCCTACATGCGCGAGCCGAACCCTTGAGGCCACCCGAATGAACCGAGTCTTCCTCGTCCTCCAGGTGACCGGAAAGAAGTAGTTACTTGTTGAAGAACGTCGTCTCCTCGGTCACGAATGCGCCCTGCCGCAGGATCGCCCGCACCTCGTAGCGGCCGGCGGTGAGACCGGTGGAGGGTATCGTCGCGATGTACGCGATGCGGCCCCTGTCGTCCGGCGCCGGCAACTCGGGGCTCGAGCGGGCGACCAGCGCTCCTTCACGAAGCAGGGCCAGCGTCAGCTCCGGCTTGTCGGACGTCCCCGCCGCCGGATAGGCGACGAGGAACAGGGGAAGGCCCTCGCCGGCGGCCAGGGTCGGTTCTCCGAGCAAGGGGACGATTCGCGTCTGGCCGAGCCGGAGGGCGTCGTCGCTCTCGAGCGCTCCCGGGTTGACGGGCTCCGTCCTCTTGATGATGGTCAGGCTGCTGAGACCGAGAGGCGGCGCCATCTTGGTCACCACCAGCACCGCTTTGCGAACGCTCGTCTTCTTCGTGTTCTCGTCCAGCGCCGCCGTCTCCAGCGTGTAGCGGCCGGGCGCCAGCGAGAAGCTGCGTGTGAAGATCGCGTTGCCTCGCGTCACCGCGTCCTTCTTCTCGGCCGGCACCTCGACGGGCGAGTCCTGGCTGAACTTCTGCACGACGCCCTGGGTGGGATGGCGCAGCACGGCCATGAACGAGAAGTGCGCCTTGTAGGTTCCCCCCTCCTTCTGGAAGGAGAAACTGCGGAGCGGAACCTCCATCACGACCGTGTACTGCTGCCGCTCGCCCACGCGTTCGAAGCGCAACGCGCTCGACCGGAAATCGAAGTCGTGGGGCACGGGGTCGGCCCGCAGGGCGGAGAGCAGGGACAGCTCGTAGGGAAAGGTGACCGTCCCTTCGCCCGCGGGCACGGCGAAGTATCCCTTGCGGGCCTGCACGGTGGTGCCGCCGCGCGCGACCTTCACGGAGAGCGCGCGGAACTTCCCGTTCACCTCGACCCTTGCCGGCGCATAGGTGACTTCGTAGTAGCCCACGATGTCGCCTGCCACTCGGTCCATCCCCGCCTTCATGTCGTTGCTGTTGGCGATCAGGAAGCCGCCCGTGCTCTCGGCCAGGTCGGCCAGCGTCCCCTGAGTGTTGACGCGCAGGCTCTCTTCGACCGTCTCCCCGGCCATGACCTCGTCCGGGGTGACGGCCACGCCCCCGCGCGACATCTGCTGGCGCTGCACCGCCCGCTGGGCCCGCTCCACCCTCTGCTGCTGGCCGATGAGCTGGTTCGCGGTGTTGAGCCCTCGGGCGTCCACGGAGTAGACGCTCACGTTGGCGCGGTTGGCCTCGCTCACCGCGGAGCGGAAGACCTGCTCGAGGCGCGACGTGACCTGCAGCCCCTCCGAGAAGTACAGGATGGTCTTGCGGCCGGCCAGCCGCTGCTGCTGGTTGGCCAGGGCCAGAAGGCCGAAGATCGAGGACTCGCCCTGGAGCTGACGCTCGAGCCGGTCCGTCATGTCGAGCGTGTTCTGCTCGATCTGCGCGAAGGCGGCGTCCCGCGCGGCGGCCCCGGCGGCAGCCCCCGCGCTGCCGGCGCCCTCCCCGGCGGCGGCGATTCCGGCGGCGGCGAGATCGCCCTGCGAGGCCGCGGCGTCTCCCTCGCGCCCCACCCGCCCCGCCTCCGCCGTGAGGTCGGTCCGGCCGGCGTGCGCGGCCCCGGTGGAGATCCAGAGGTCGGTCCGGTGATCGGCGCCGAGGAAGTCGAGCGCGGCCTTGCGGGCGATGATCCGCACTTCAGTAGCCAGCTGATCGAAGAGGAGGGTGACGAGGTTGATCTGCTTCGGCTCGGGGCGGGCGGGGGCGGCTGGCGCGCCCGCGGTGGCGGTGGCGGTAACGGACTCGCGGCCCGTCTCGACGAAGCGGACGGCGGTAATCTCCTGCCGGGCGCCATCTTCGAAGACCTGGATCTCGTCGGGGCGCAGGTCGCGCACCAGCCGGCCCTTCTTGTCGCGCACGACGACGTCGAGCATGACGACCCCGGTGTCGACGCGGAAGGTCGGTGGAGAGGCCGGCTTCTCCCGCGGCGCCTGGGCCCGGGCGGAACCGCCGAGAGCGAGGACCAGCAGGAGGCCCGCGGGAAGAGAGCGACGCTCAGGAAACAACGCCCTTGCCCTCCACGATGCGGACGTACCGGTCGACCGGCGGGTTCTCGATCCGCTCGACGCGGCCGCTGGGAGCCGGCCACTTGATCTCGAGCCAGTCGAGCTTCGTCGCCGCGCCGAGGCCGATCACCTCGCGGGGATCGTGCGAGGAGAGGTAGCTCCCGCCGCCGGTCTTGAGCCGGGATCTCTTGGTCCCGCCCACCGACCAGGACAGCCAGGCCCCCACCGCGTCGCGGTTGCACTTCGTGCCCTCGAGGCGCACGCCCAACCAGTGGTTGCCCTCTCCGGCGTTGTTCTTGAGGATGAGGGGCGGCCCCCCGTTGTTGGCCACGACGACGTCCACGCGGCCGTCGTTGTCGAAGTCCCCCACGGCCAGGCCGCGAGCCGGGAAACTCTTCGCGAACACCGGGCCCGCTTCGTTGGAGATGTTGCGGAGCTGCTTGCCGTCGCTCTTGAGCCAGGATCAGGTCGAGGTTGCCGTCGTTGTCGAAGTCGAAGAACTTGAGGCCCCAGCCGCTCAGGAGGCGCGTGGCGGCAGCCACCCCCTGCACATGGGCGGTATCGGAGAACGACTCGTCGCCATTGTTGCGGTAGAGCGCGAACATCTCCTGGTCGACGTTGGCCACGAAGAGGTCCTGATAGCCGTCCCCATCCACGTCGGCCGCATCCACCCCCATCCCGGAACGCGCCTGGCCGTTGGCGCTGAACCCGACCTCGGAGGGCAGGCCGATCTCTTCCCATTTCCCCCCGCCCAGGTTCTTGAAGAGGAAGTTCTGGACGGTGTCGTTGGCCACGAAGAGGTCCATGAGGCCGTCGTTGTTGATATCGGTGGCCACCACGCCGAGGGCCTTGCCCAGCGCCTTCTGGATGTCCGTCCCCTTGGAGACCTCGGTGAAGGTGCCATCGCCGTTGTTGTGGAAGAGGAGGCTCGGAGTCGGGTTGAAGATGCGGGGGATGCAGTAGAAGTGGCGCCCCAGCTTGTTGTCGCCGCAGGAGACGTTCTTGCCGCGGCCGTACTCCACGAAGCTGCAGACGAAGAGGTCCAGCTTGCCGTCGTTGTCGTAGTCGAACCAGACGGCGCTCGTGCTCCAGCCCGGGGCGGCCACGCCCGCCTTCTCCGTCACGTCGGTGAACGTCCCGTCCCGGTTGTTGTGATAGAGGGTGGCCCGGCCGTAGGCGGTCACGTACAGGTCGGGAAAGCCGTCGTTGTCGTAGTCCCCGACCGCCGCGCCCATGCCGAAGGCGCTTCCCGCCACCCCCGCCTTGTCCGTCACGTCGGTGAACGTGCCGTCCCGGTTGTTCTTGTAGAGCGCGTTCTTCAGCGGCCTCTTCGGCGTGAAGAAATCGGACGGACCATAGCTCACGAAGAACAGGTCCATCCATCCGTCGTTGTCGAAGTCCAGGAACGCGCAACCGGGCCCGAGGGTCTCGGGGAGATAGCGCTCCGGCGAGCGCGCATTGTCGTGGACCCAGGTGATGCCCATGGCCGCCGGGGTCAGCTCCTCGAAGAGCGGCTGACTGGCCGCTCGCACGAGACGGGGACGCCCCAGCACGAGACCGGCGCCGGCGAGGCCAAGCGTTCCCAGGAACCCGCGACGAGACCAGTGTGGCCGCCCGATCACCTCTCCGCCTTCTTCGTGCCCGGCCCCTCGATCATGAACTCCTCTCTGACGTTCAAGATGCGATTCGCCACCTCGTCCCGCACGGTCAGCGTGATCGCGTAGGGCCCGGGCGCGGCGGCGGGAAGCGAGATCCCCTGGAAGCGCAGGACCGATCCCAGCGACGTGGGAGTGATCACGGTCCGTGGCGAGCGCTTCAGGACCGTCCCCTTCTCGGCACGGATCTCGTAGCCCGCGGAGACCCGCGGCTTCTGGGTCGCGGGATCCTTGGCGGCCCCGAAAACCCGGAACTGGCAGTACAGCACCGACGGAGCGGAAAAAGAGCGTCGGGCGACGATGACCGGGCGCGGGCTGCCCGTGCCCGTCGAAGCCGGGTCCACGGCGTCGGTCAAGATGGGAGTGGAAAGGCGGAAGCCGGAGGAAGACGGCACCTCGAAGTCGTGCATCACGGAGCCGACACGGCGGGACCCGAGCTCCTGCGCCACCACCTTCACTTGATAGCCGCCGGGAGGCAGGGTGAGGTCGTGGATCACCGGGTACCACGTCCGGTCGAGCTTCTCGCGCGTCGCCGGAAGCATCGACATCTCGATCTTCTGGTCGAAGCGGTAGTACTCGCCGTTGTCGCGGCTCTGGGCCTCGACGAGGACGGCCAGATCGTCCTTGAAGCGGCCGTCCTCCTCCTTGAAGTGGAGGCTGCGGATGTCGATCTCGGCAGCGAGCACCACGTTGATGCGGTCGATCATCGTCTCGTCGAAGGAATAGGCGGCCACGCGCAAGGGCACATCTGCGACCTCGAAGGGCGAGTCGAGGGCGCGGGCGATGACGGGGTCGGTGGTGGACGCGGGGGCCTTCGGCGCCGCATCCGAGGGGGCATAGTACCCGCGCCGAGCGCGGACCTTGAGGCCGGGCCTCTTCGTCGCCAGGCTGACCTTGATCTTGCGGAACTTGCCGTCCCGGCGGACATCGGACGAGTTGTAGCCGATGAGGTAGTAGGTCCGCGACTCCGACGAGACCCGGGCGATGCCTCCCATGAGGTCGTTGGAGTTCTTGACCACGAAGCCGCCGGTGTCGAGGGCCAGGGCTTCCGTGCCTTCCGCATCGCGCGTGATGTCGGCCAGGACCGCGACCACGTCCTGCGCGTCGATGGGCCGGCCGAAGGCCGCGGTGAAGGATTCGGGAAGTCCCTGCAAGCCGCGGCTATCGATGAAGTACACGGGCGCGTTGGAGCGCAGCGACGCTTCCACCACCTTCTTCATCTCCTCCATCTCCGGGTCGTACACGAATCCCTGCGAGATCAGCACCATCGACTTGCGTCCGGCCGTGCCCGCGAGCGCGGTCAGGGCCCGCGCCATCACGTCGAGCGTGATCTTGTTGCGGCTGGTGGCCAGGCGGTAGGCCTCCGCCGCCCGCGATCGAACGTCCATGTCGATGATCCCGGTCATCGAGCTCTTGCCCAGGTCCTCGCGGGAGACGCTGTTGTCCCCCTGCTGGCGGCCCTTGGTCCCGTAGCTGTCGAAGCGGCGCATGACCTTCAGGGCCACCTCCTGGTCCTGGTAGACCTCGATGCGCATCGCTTCGAAGTCGGTCACCCGGTCGGGGGAGCTGTCGGGGATGTAACGCCCGTCGAGCCGGCTGAGGATGGCCATCAGCGATTCGCGGCCCTCTGGCATGCGGGCGTTCCACCAGGCCCCGCCTCCGCTGGCGATGAGGGTGACGCGATCGCCGGCCCCCGTCCCCTTGCGGAGGAACTCGGCCACCGCCGCCTTGGCGCGGAGGGCCTGGTTCGGGGTCAGGTGCATGTCGTCGAACACCACGACGAACGTCCGGACCCGCCGGGGCTCCGGGCCCACGTTGGTCGACGCGAAGGAGCGCTCAGGCGACGTCTCGTCGTCCGGCGCCTCGGCCACCGACACCGACTCGAAGCTGTTGATCGTCTGGGGCACTCCGTCTTCCGACAGGGTGAAGTCGGCCGCGCTCAGATCGGAAACGGGGCGCCCTTGCTTGTCGGTCACCACGACGTCGACCCGCACCAGCCCCACCGCGGACGGAAAGGTGGAGCCGGTCGTGTCGGGCTTCGGCGTCTGCGCCGCACCCGCCAAGGCCAGACCGAGAAGGACAGCGAGCAGGGCCAGTTGTCTCAAGGCACACCAATGCGGACCGACGTCCATTCGTCCGCGGTCAGGCTGCCCTGCTGGAGCACGGCCCGGACCTGATAGAGGCCGGGCGTGAACCCCTGGGCGGCGATGGACGCGATGTAGGGAATCCGGCCTTCGGAGTCCGGGGCGGGCAGCTCCGGAGTCGAACGCCCGACGAGCCTTCCGTCGCGCCGCAGCTCCAGGGTCAGCTCGGGCTTCGCGTCGTCCGAGGTGTGCGGATAGGCCACCAGGAAGAGGTTCAACGGAGCGCCGGAGAGAAGCTCGGGCTCGCCCACGAAGGGGACGATGCGGTTCGCGCCGAGCCGGAAGGGGTCGTCCGAGGCCAGAGCGCCCGGGGTGACGGCCTCGACCCGCTTGATCACGGCCAGGCTGCTCAGGCCCAGCGGCCGCGGCCCTTCGGGTACGTCGAGGTCCGCGCGCTCGACGCTCGTCTTCCGGCTGCGCTGGTCCATGGCCGCGGTCTCGAGGCTGTACTTTCCGGGCGGAAGCACGAACGACCGGAGGAACACCGCGTTGCCCTGGCGCAGGGCCTGGAGCTTGTCGCGAGGGATCGAGAGCGGATAGTCCTGGCTGAACTTCTGCGCCACGGACCCGCTCGGGCTGCGGACCAGTCCCAGGAAGGAGAAGTGCGCCCGGTCTTCCCGCGTCCTGGGATCGTCCTCGAAAGCGATGCCGCCCAACGGCATCTCGATGACGACGGTGTGCCGCAGGCTCCCCTGCTCGTACCCGAAGTGGAACGCGCGGGCGCGCAACGGGAACTCGCGGGGGGCCGGGCTTCCGCGGAGGGCCTTCAAGAGGTCCAGCTCGTAGGGAAAAGTCACGGTTCCTTCGCCCGGAGGCACGGCGAAGTAGCCGCTGCGCGTCCGCACGCTGGCGCCCGGCCGGCTCACCTTCACGGCGATGCCGCGGAAGTGCCCGTCGTATTCGCGGTTGGTCGGGGTGTAGGCCACCTCGTAGTACCCGGCCAGATCGCCGACCGTGCGGGAGAGGCTCTGCCGCATGTCGTTGGTGTTGGCGATGAGGAGCCCGCCCGTGCCTTCGGCGAGGTCGGCCAGGGCGCCTTGCACGTCCATGCGGAGGGCGCCTTCCGCGTTGTCGGCGATCAGCATCTCCTCCCGCGTCACCGGCACCTGGCCGCGCATGAGCTGCTGCCGCTGGCTGGTGGCGGCGGCCTGGGAGACGGTGTCGCGCGTGGAGGCGAGGGGGTCGGCCACCAGAAGGCCGCGGGCGTCGATCGCGTAGACGCTGACGTTGGCACGGTTCGCCTCGCTGATCGTGGAGAGCAGGACGTGCTCGAGGCTCGGCGGCGTGTGCAGTCCTTCCGAGAAGAAGAGGATCGTCTTCCTCCCGGCCAGGATCTGCTGCTTCCGGGAGAGGGCCAGGAGGGCGAAGAGCGACGAGCGCCCTTGCTGCTCGCGCTGCAGGGTCTCGGTCAGCCGCAAGGCGTTCACCGCCATCTCGTCCATGGACGCGCGGCGGCCGATCTGCGCCGCCGTGATCGCACCCTCCACGCCGTTGATGTTCTGCCCCAGCGCCTGCAGGAGGTCCTTGGTCTGCTCCGACTCGCGCGTCGCTCCGACGAGGTCGGCCGTGGCCGGGGTGTAGCCCGTGGCCACCTGGCCCGTCGCGGCCATGACCCCGTCGCGGACGAGGGCGCGGCTGGTCGTGAACTGTTGGACGAGCTTCAGGCTCTCGCTGACCTGGAACACGGAGACGTAGATGTCGGGACGGTCGGCCAGCTCCAGGAAGTCCAGGGCCGCCTTGCGCGCGATCTGGCGCCCGTCGGGGCCGAGCTGATCGAAGACCAGGGTGACGAGGTTGAGGTGTCGCCCTTCGCCGGGAGCGCCGGCGACCATTCGAGAGCCGTCGCTCTTCGCCTCGAGACTCTCTTCCACCGCCACCCCGGCCGCGCGCGTGTCGAGAAAGCGGAAGCCGCTGGGCCCCTGCTTCACGCCGTCCTCGAACACCTGCACTTCTTCGGGACGCAGGTCGCGAATGGTGTGCCCCTTCTTGTCCCGCACCACGAGGTCCAGGACCACGACCTCGGTCTCGACCCGAAAAACATGGGCCCGCAGGTCGGGCGGCGGGTCCTGGGCCGTCACCGGCGGGACGAGGGCCAGGAGAGCCGCGATGACGCCGGCCAGGAGTGTGGCCTTATGAGCTCGCATGGGCCGCCTTCCCGCCACCTTCTTTCAAGGTGACGTAGCGCCGCGCCGGGAAGGCGCCGAACCGCTCGAGCCGCCCGCGGGGCCAGCGCACTTCGACCTGCTCGACCGAAGTCGCCTCGCCCAGGCCGAACAGGAGGCGCGGATCGGAGGCGGAAAGGTAGCTCGTTCCTCCCGTCCGGACCTTGCTGCGCGAGCGCCCGCCCGCGGTCACGGTCACGCGCGCGCCGACCGCATCGCGATTGCTGGAGGTCCCCACCAGCTCGACGCCGATCCAGTTCCTCCGGTTGCCGCCGTCGTTGCGGAGGAGGCGTGGCGGCTCGCCGGCGCACAGGAGAAGGACGTCGGTGTCGCCGTCGTTGTCGTAGTCGCCGGTGGCCAGGCCGCGGCCGACGTACGGCCTGGACAGGGCGCCGGCGCGATCCGCGGCGACCTCGAGATAGCGGCCGCCCACGTTCTCGAACAGTTGCGGCCTCTCCGCGTAGGTGATGCCGGGCCACACCTTCGCCACCGGGGCAAAGGGATGTCCGTTGGCGACCAGGAGGTCGACCTGCCCGTCGTTGTCGTAGTCCAGGAAGCGCGCCCCGAAGCCGCTCATGGGCAGGCTCGCCGCGGCCAGGCCGAGATCGCGGGCCACGTCGCGGAAAGGACCGGCGCCGCCATTCCGGAACAGCTGGTTCGCCTGGTTCGTGAAATTGGCGACGAAAATGTCCAGGAGGGCGTCGCCGTCCTGGTCGTCGACGTCCACGCCCATCGCTCCGAGGGCCCGGCCCCCGGGGTCGT